>JAZDKD010000676.1:0-2306 GCA_043803345.1 Pseudomonadota bacterium | reverse complement strand
TCTTTATCCGATGCCATTTTCCTGACCTTTGTAACTTTTCCGCCGAATATTTGCTTTGTATCGGCAAAATCATAACCGATCAGCGACCCTCTACTGCTCATATTCCATGGTGTGTGAATGAAAAAGACCTGCAAAGCCAGTTGCGCCACATCGACCGGGTCAAAAAGAAATTGGGCAGGAAAAACAAGCCACTCATCCAGGAAGGGCTGAAATATGTCAGGGTCAATTCCTCGCTCATGATCAATCCCAATCGTCACCATCAAATAAGGCTTGCTCTCATGCAAAGTCTTGCGGGCCTCCATCCAGCAATGATCATGGACCGAACCGGCCAGAATGATTGTATATTCAGCCACATCGGTATCGGCTGTTTCCGTGGATGGAAATGAATGGATGCGAAGATTGTCCTGAACAGCATTATATTTCCCATCTTCCTTATCAAAACGACTGTCACACAATCCTTCATAAATCTTTGATAATTCACTGGCAACCTTGTTTCCGAAATCACCGATACCGACAAAACGAATACTGCCCGACATGTGAATCCCTCCACTACCCATAAAAACGATGACATCTTGCCGAAACTATTATTCCCATAGCTTTCAAGGGCGATTTTATTTGCGCCTAACGTGTTTTTTCTCTGTCCTTTCTGAATTTGCTTATTCTTTTCTTAAGGTTAGTGATTTCTTTATTGCTCTGCTCAACCATTTTCGTCAGTAATTCAATATGATGCACTATACCATCAATTTCTTTCTTATCCACCGTTATCATCGTGTCCATGATTCCCTCCTTCTGTAAATGGTCTAAATTGCCTTCATGAGTTGAGCCGCGTAAAACTAAAAGGTTTCTTCTCCTCTTGTAATTTCTTGATCTGCGATTCTTCCCGGAGGGCCTGTACCAGCATACTGTGGGTTCCTTTTTCCGGCGTAAAGATCGCAAAGTGGTCCCGAACCACACGGAAGTCTTCTTTCACGATCCGATAGAGTATGGTCCGATAACATCAATTGTCCCGTTGAAATAGTTATCAGCATCGCCCGATACTCCCTTGGGCTGAACCCTGAAAAGGATGGTGGCAGCGGTAGTCTTCTCCAAGTATTTGCTAGAGTTGCGAAGGGAAAGAAGCACATTTCTTAGTCCTGCAGAAGATAAGTCCTGCTCCGATGCCTGCAGCGATATGAGTTTTCTCAACCTCTTTTCACTCTCCTTCTGATACGCCTTATTACAGGACCAAGTCGTGTATGATTGGACTAGCCCTTGAAAATGATTTGTGTGAAATGCAATAGCTTCTTTGACGCAAACCCAGGCCATCTGGGATTTTGGAGATAGGTATCCAAAGGCAAGCGGGAGAAGTTGGGCCGACCAAATGTTTTTGGTATCAGCCACGAACCAGTGGTTCGGCAGGGCACAGTGATGGGCATCTAATAAGCGCTTAACGGCAGGAATCCCATCCTGTTCCAGCATCAGCCGGGAGAGGACGGTCTTTGGAACACGGCAGCGTAATGATCCACGGATACGTGCTTTTCGTCGCCTGTCCATTTTGATTGAGTTTCCGGTGAAAGCAAACGACGGAGTCGCCCCTACAGAACTGCCGAAGAACTGAAATGGATGAGAAACCGATAGGAACTCCTTGTTTCCCTGGTCGCTCTTTAGGCTCACTCTGGCAAAGCAGAGCGGAAAGCGAAATTCTTCATCTTCCTCGTTGTGTGCGAGTAAAGTCTCGCTTCCAGAGCGGTAGGCAATGGTTGAACACCCAAATACCTCCTCGTCGACCTCGCCAAGCAGCAGGCCAAATAATGTTGGAAATGTGGTCCGAATCTTACCCCCACATTCATTGATCCCTTGGACCATGCCTGAAAGCTCTTCAACCAGATCCGGGAAATGCTCCAAAAAGTAGCCTAATAGTGGTTCATGCTTCTTGTTCCAAGGGTCGTTAAGCCACTTGATGTAATTGTATTCCTTTAAGAACGCCGCACCGTCCGGCTCTTTAGCTAGACTTTCTATTCTGGAAGTCCAGTATTTTCCAAGTTGATATCCAATGTCGAAGTGTGTGCCCTCGAAGGGTAACCATTTGTTGTCAGACATACTTTCCTCCTTTTGTAAATGATCGTTTGAATTTCTTTCATGAGTCACACCGCATAAAACCAAGGGGCTTACGCCCTTCCTGCAATTTCTTGATCTGTGCTTCTTCCCGCAGGGCTCGCACCATCATAACGTGGGTCACTCTCTCCGGCGGAAAGATCGCAAATCGGTCCCGGACCACCCGGAAGTCGCCCGGCGTCAGATCGCCGATATTTTCAAGCATGTCTTCT
>JAZDKD010000675.1:0-2207 GCA_043803345.1 Pseudomonadota bacterium | reverse complement strand
ACAGTATGGTAGATGCTGAATTGCGAGGCATCGAGGAGTTATTGAAGATCAGCTCGGAATGGGAATTCTTCATAAACCTTAGCGCACAGGACTTCCCCCTAAAGTCGCAGACGCACATCCAAGACTTTCTTAGCCGCAATAAAGGAAACGATTTCATCAGCGTGGCTAACCAGAGCAAGTTACGCCCTGATACACTATCTCGAATCGAGAACTACTGTATCGAGTTTGCCAACAGGATACTACGCACTCCTATCAAGCGACTGTATCTTCGAGGCGTGACTCCTCATATCGGATCTCAGTGGATGATCTTGAGCCGAAAGTTCTGTGAATTTGTATCCTATAGTCCTGAGGTCGAAAGGTTCAAGAGATTCTATCGGCACACCTTCATAGCTGATGAAGGATTCTTTCAGACGGTAATAATGAATACGAGTTACAAGGGAACTATCGTGAACGACGATAAAAGGACCATTGACTGGGTGCCGCTGGGAACAATAAAGTTACGTCCAAGAGACTTCACATCCAAAGACGCCGATTTCTTGATGGCAAGTCAAGGCTTGTTTGCCCGCAAATTCGACGAAATCGGTGAAGGAGGAATCTTGAGTATATTGGAGTCGAATCTATCGTCGGCATTCTAACTTATCACGGAGAGCGGGCTAACATCATGGCATTGCAAGGTTACATTGAGGCATTGCGGCTTTACATCGTGGCGTTGGAAAAAGAAGAAATAGCAGAAATGGTAGCTCTCTAAAATAATGCTATGACTAAACGCTGACAAACAGATTAAAGTATAGAGATACTTAACTGCCTTAAGGCAGACGAGTAATACGGTGATGGCGGTTTTGTAAACAAATAAAATATGAAAGGAATGGACGTAGGGAGGGACAGCCACCTATTTTTCTTCTCCGTTCTATTCGGCTCATCTATTTCAGCCAGCCTTCATCGAGTATCAGTGTCAATCCGTGTTAACCCGTGTCTGATTTCCTTGTGTCTTCGTGCCTTCGTGGCCAGTTCCCCCGTCGAGATACGCTTCACGCTTCGCCAGAAATTTCACTTGACACCCAACTTCCAATCGCATATAATATACATCTAATAAATAGAGGATTCTTGATATGGAGAACGAAGCTACAACTAAAACGCCCATCCCGACGAGGTCGGGATTCAGCAATTTTGCACTTGCTCGCATCCCATCCCTTCGGGGTTGCACTTGCTTGCATCCCGATCCCTTGGGATTGATTTTTGCATTCTCAACTTATCTATCTTGCCACGAATTCATCGCCACCGAGCCACCATTCTTATCAATGGACTATTTCTCTGTGTTCTCTGCCTTCTCTGTGGCTATTTCCTTTGTGCCTTCGTGTCTTAGTGGCTATAAGTCAATTATGCAAAACAAAGCCAATGTCAAAATGGGCAATATAAACATAAGTACCGCAAGAACAAAGGCTTATGCCAGAAAACAACCAACAATGAACAACAAACGTTATTCAAAACAAACCCAATCAAACCCAATTCCCCCGCCCCGCCGGGACGAAATACGAGATACAAAAACAGTCCCCCCGCGATACGCGATACGCCATACGCGATACGAAATACAAACCCAATTTCAAAAGCACAAACAGCTTACCCAACTTGCCGGACGAAACATTGCCGCGGCGATAAGGCCCAAGTGCATAATCCCTATCCACACCTTTTTCCCCGAGAATTTCTTGGGAAAAAGGCGATGGTTGGCGGAGCGATGTTCTGTTGTCAGTTCGGGCATAAACGCCTATAAGCGAGCACGACAATAATAACAATCACGATAACGGTGACGATTGCTTTGACCCAGTTTCTTCTACTTTCCATTGACCACTGCCTTTCCTGTTGTCGCAAGAGGATAATCTCCGAAGGCGGAATATGCAAGAGGTTATTGCCCGCCTGGCCAGCTTTGCCTGCGGCCACCGTGGGAACCGAATCATTTCATGCACCCTTGCCGAAAGGACACCTTGTAGTCTCAGAAAAAAATTGAAAACCGATGTCACTTTATTACAAGTGGGTCCCAAAACGATTCTGTTTTTGGCCTCGCTGGCTGGTTTGCCAAAAAAACAGGTGATTTGCAAATGATGTAACTGAAAAACTCTTGACTTTAGTGAACTGACATGATAACATATTGATAATGCAGGGAGGCAAAAGTCGTAATGGGGGTGTAAGTTTTCCTTTATCAAGTCAGCCGG
>JAZDKD010000674.1:0-4223 GCA_043803345.1 Pseudomonadota bacterium | reverse complement strand
TATTCCTCCCCCCAGAAAAATCCCTCCTGTAGTCAATGCTGTCAGAGCAATATTTCCCGTTACGGACCCTAGAATCGAAACAAATATATCCAAAGCCTTTTCACAAATTTGATTTTCTTTCGACAGCCCGCATTTTGAAATCAGCTCAGCTCTATCCTCTCCCTTGTTCCGGTTTGTAGGGTCATCAGACTCGATGCCCGCCCGTTTTCTGAGCCAGTCGTAGATTGTTACCAAACCGGGACCGGACAATACACTCTCAATTTCCACATATTTCCCCTCTTTCCATAAATCGACCAATAGTTCAACCTGGACTGAGTCATTAGGGGCAAACGAAGCGTGACCTCCTTCCGATGATATTGCCGCTGCGGATCCATTAAAATTTGCCAGAAGAGCCATACCTAGCCCGGTTCCAGGAGCTATGACCCCCACGGTTCCCAAGGGATCCTTGGTGCCAAGATTCAAGACCTCAAGTTCGTTCTCCTTTAACATAGATACGGCCATTGCATTGGCGACGAGGTCATTAACCAATGTTACGTTTCTGAACCCAAATATTTTAGTCAAAGTGTCGGAGTTGACTTCCCAATCAAGGTTTGTTGCCCTGACTGATTTCCCCGACACTGGTCCTGGAAGACCAAAACATGCGGATTGGATTTCGTATTGTCCTTCCGATAGGAACACAGATATTAGCTGGTCTAAAGTCTCAAACGATTGACTGGGAAAACTGCCAATTCTTATAAGCTCAGCCGAGGTTCCCGTTGACTCGAAAATCCCAAGATTGGTCTTAGTTGCTCCGACGTCTCCAGCAAGAACCAAAGGTCGGTAAAATTTAGAACTCATCAGTGCGCCATTACTATGTGAATTCGACTTGACATAAACAAAACTGAGGTTTGACCAAGTTATTTAATCGATAAATTCAAATTCTGGGAAAGAGTTTAACGCCTCTATCGGTAGTAATCAAACAGTTGGCCTACGCGATCAAGATCTACGGGGCTTTTTGCAAGTGGTCCATTGCTAAGAAACGGAAATCGGTCTTCAAACACTGGCTTGAAATTTTGATATATTATTCCTATTGGAATTCGGTCACCCCACTCTGAAGCTTTCCTTAAGGCCATGTCTCGATTAGTCGAGTCGTAGCCATCCTCCAAAACGTAACAACGTTTTTTGTACCATCCAAAAGTATTCAACTTGTTGAAAGATACGCACGGTTGCAGAATATCTACCAGCGAAAAACCCCGGTGTTCAATAGCAGCCTTTATCAGCGCAGACAGATGACCTGGGTTACCCGAAAACCCGCGGGCCACAAAACTGGCATTCATTGCCACAGCGATTTCGATGGGATTAAAAGATTGCGAGAAAACACCTTCCGGTTGATTCTTTGTAACGAATCCCTGCTCAGACGTGGGGCTTGCCTGGCCTTTGGTCAACCCGTAGACCTGATTATCATGAACTATAAGCGTAATGTTTGGATTCCGTCTGATTGCAGCCAGAAAGTGATTACCCCCTTCGCCATAGGTGCAGCCATCACCACTTTCTGCGATGACCGTCAGTTCTGTGTTGGACAGTTTTGCTCCTGTGGCGACGGGTAATGATCGGCCATGAAGACCATTGAATAGATTTGCATTGAGGTAGTGGGGAGCCTTGGCCGCCTGACCAATTCCAGAAATGAAAAGAACCTGATAGGGCATCAATCCGAGAGATACGAGAGCATTTTTCACAGCCAAGAGAATGGAGTGATTTCCGCAGCCTGGACACCAAGCTGTTTCATAATCGCCATATTCTTCTATATTCATCATGTTGGTTTAATCTCCGTTTTTTCAAACTCTATCCAGTATGTATTCCGGGGTTATTGGGAGACCGTCAAAACGAGTTATTGTTTTTGTTATGTGAAATCCCGTCTCTCTTCTAATCAACCTGGCAAATTGGGCCGTCGCGTTTCCCTCAACAGCGACGACGTTTTTAGCCGCTGCAAGAATTGGAAAGAAGTTTTCGGGAATGAGCGGCCAAACCTGCAAGAAATTTAAAGTAGCGACACTACGTCCCTTTCCGACAAGAATATCCGCAGCTTCCATTACAGAACCGCGGCTGGATCCCCAAGTCACAAAAAGGGTTTCTGGTCCGGGTTCACCAATGAACTCGGGCCCAACAACCTCAGATTTGACACCGTCAAGTTTCCTTAGTCTTTTTTCAACCATGGAGATCCTAACTGATAGATCCTCCGTAAGATGGCCGTCCTGAGTGTGCTCATCGCTGTCAGCGATCACGAGTTCTGAAGAGCTAGAAGCTCTGACGCACTGGCTCGACATACCGGGAAAGATTCGTGGTGAGACCCCGGATTCAGTAAGCAGGTAGGACAAATGACGATTGGCTGGAATACTTGAATTCAGACAGGGAGTTAGTGGAGCCAATTGATCCAGGTCAAAATAGCCGACCGAACGGTAAGAATCAGCCAGATATTGGTCAGTGAGCAAAAAAACTGGAATGTTGTATTTTTGAGCGATCTGAAAAGCCCTTATTGCCAAATGGAAACACTGTTCAACGTCACCCGGGGCGAAAATAGCTCTGGGGAACTCTCCGTGTCCTGAATGCAACACGAACTCCAAGTCGCCCTGTTCTGTCCGTGTCGGTAATCCGGTTGAAGGTCCGGGTCTTTGGGCTACAACTATGACAACTGGCGTTTCTGTCATGCCAGTTAAGCTGACGGTTTCCGCCATTAGGGCGAATCCGCCACCGGATGTCGCCACCATGGAGGGGGCTCCCGCGAATGAAGCTCCGACGGCCATATTAATTGCGGATATTTCATCCTCCGCTTGTTCGATCACAAACTCCATCTGTGTAGCGTGTCCCGCCAAAGCTGTGGCGATAGAAGTAGCCGGTGTCATGGGATAGAATGCGAAAAACTTCATCCCAGCGGTAATAGAACCTAGGGCAATCGCTTCATTTCCATTGAGAGTCAACCGGCCTTCAGGAACGACTGGAAGAGGCAGTTTGGGGAATTCTACGGGGTGATTCAAAATCCAGTCGAAACCGACGGATAAAGATTCAGCGTTGTGATCGGATATGCTACCGGCATGTTTATCGAAGAATTCTCTCAAAGTTTTTATGATTTTGCCTTTGTCAAGTCCCAAAATACAGGCTACCATGCCCAGTGCGACACTATTACTAAACTTGTCGTCGGCAAGATTCGCCAAAGGAGCACGAATAACCTGGGGATGAACCGTGGAAGAAATTTTCTCATCAACCAATATGAGTCCATGATCCGATAACTCAGGCAAATGAATGTTGATCGAGTTCTGATCTAGCGCTACGAGAAGGTCCAAAGACTCTTTAGGCGCGACTATTTCGGCATGTGATATCCTAAGGGCATAAGAATTGTGCCCGCCCCTTATCCGTGACTGATAACTCTGCGTTACCACGATATGATAGCCAGCTCTAACAAGGGTTCTTGTAAGAATCTGCGAAATAGTTACCAGGCCTTGGCCAGCCTCTCCTGCAATTACAACGTTTGTGGATAGATTTTCCATGAAGGCTCCCGCGAAGGACTCTATGACTCAAATAAGCCGATATCTAAAAGATTTTCTTCCTGTGCGAAAGCTTAATGTGAGCAATCGTTCCAGTCAAGACTAATAAAGTAACATCTTCACGATTTGTCTTGACAACCGAGATGCCTCCTATTCGTGGGATCCGACATCGGATGTTGGAAATGTTTGAGTTCAGATTTATAAGAGGATGTTAACAACAATGCCAAAATGTTGGACTCCGTGTCCAGCGTCTTGGCATTGTTGCATTGAAATGAAATCCATACAGGTGGTAATTGATCAGCCAGGCCAAACTGGGGTCGTGTTATTGGAGCCTTATGCGCTAAAACAATCAATCAAGGGCCATTTGTTCAAATCAGCGTTCAATATTCAATGTTCAATTCATCGAAATGAGTGAGAAGCTTAATCCAGTTTTTCGCCCCGACGGACCTTGTCCAGAGTTGAATGAAGGAGTGATTTGGCTTTTCTTTTTTTCTCATCAAGCTCTTTTTGCCAATCATCAATCTTCTGTATGGCCTCAAATTCCCAAGGTAACCATTTTTCTTTGGATCGGCTTCGTATTGATTTCTCCAACTCGACAGGGATGGGTGGGTTAGACAATTCTTCGTAATGGTGCTCGATTTTTCGCAAGAATTTGGAGAGCTGCTTGAGGTCCTTTTTATTCAAAGGTCTCGCTTGTTCCGAATC
>JAZDKD010000673.1:0-5227 GCA_043803345.1 Pseudomonadota bacterium | reverse complement strand
TTTTGCGCGCCGCTTTTTCGAGAGCGCGCACCCCGTGAATCAACATGCCAAATCGCTTATCTTTTGTCTGGCCGTTGTAGAATCGATAATAAATCTGTTGCGCTATGACCGCCAGTCTGAACAATCCGAAGCAATAGTAAAAACTTACATGACTGAACTCACGGCCCGATTTTTCAGCATAGCGTCGAATAAGTTCTTCACGTGAGTACATTCCTTCAAGATGGGTTGGCATCAATCGCACAAGCTGCATTTCAGTCGGATCATCCAGCTGAATCCAATACGCCAGTGAATTGCCGACATCCATCAGAGGATCACCAACAGTAGCCATTTCCCAATCTAGCACGCCGATTATCTTCGTCGGATGATTTGGATCGAGCACAACATTGTCAAACTTAAAATCATTGTGAACGATAGCAGGCCGTTCCGAATCGCCAGGGATCTTCCCGAATAACCATCCCATGCCCTCCTCAAAATCCGGAGCATCGGGAGTCATGGCGGCCCGGTAACGCTTGGTCCACCCTTCAACCTGGCGTCTGGCGTATCCTTCAGGTATTCCATAATCTCCGAGACCAACCTCTTTGTAGTTGATAGAATGAAGTTTGACTTGCACATCCAGAAGCGCTTCGCAAAGCAATCCCGCCTGCTCCCTGTTCAATTCCACTCCCGCTGGAAGTTCCCTACGAAGGATGATGCCCTGCATGCGTTCCATGATATAAAAAGGACATCCGATGATCGAAGTGTCGTCGGTATAAAATAAAGGTTTGGGACAAAATGGAAAAACTGGCCTCAGGGCTTTAAGCATCCTAAATTCTCTACCCATGTCGTGAGCTGATTTAGCTTTTGTTCCAGAAGGAGGTCTACGAAGAACAAACTCATTCTCTCCAATTTTTAACAGATAAGTCAGATTTGAATGACCGCTTGGGAATTGTCGGACAGTTAACTCCCCTGTGAGTCCAGGAATTTGGTCTTTGAGAAAAATTTCGATCTCCGAGATGTTAATCTCCTCGCCTTCCCTAATTTGCGAGGCCTTGTCCGTAGGATCCACACTGAACCTCCTCTCTAATGTTCGAGACGCATTGTTTCAGTTTCACGAACACCGAGAAACACTTCCACAAATTCAATGATGAAGTCCGCGTATTGGTCAACAGAGACATTTCTCCTGGCGAATTTCCAACGTTTGAGATACCAATCCTGGAGAATCGACTTGATAACCGCCGCAGTCATCTGTGGATTCCGGGGTTCAAACAGCCCCGCATCCTGGCCATCCTGAACAATATCCGCAAACAGCTTTTCTGTGGCTAGTTCGCCTTCAATAGCATTCTCTCGTTCGGGTTTCGAAAGATTCTTCGCTTCCATGTAGGAGAAATAAAACCATGGCTGCATATACTCGCTTAGGTAAAGGTGCGTTTTTAAAGCTGTTCTCAACTTTGACGCATGATCCGGAGTCTCATTGACAAGTTTGAAAAGAATCTCTTGCACAACCTTTCGTCCGTGCCGTTGAAGCATTCTGAGAAGATCCGTCTTACCCGGAAAGTATGCGTATAAACCTCCGCTACTCAGTCCGGCGCCCTTGGCCAGATCCCGCATGCTCATCGCCTGGAAACCTTTTTCGTTGCTGATCTCAAGAGTCGCGTCAAAAATCTTTTCCAGGTTTCTGATAATTGTTGGTTCTTTTGCGATAAGGATTATGTCACGATTCTCTTGAACGGTTTGACGATAAATATCAGCCTTGAGCGTAAGAATCATTTTTTTGAATTCAGCATAATCCATCTTTCAAAGGTTTCCTTAGCTTTATCGCGCAAGTTTCTTTTGAGAGTCTTTGAGAAAGCGTTTTGCGACGGCAATCTTGTGAACTTCATCGACACCGTCATATATTCTCGCTGCTCTCTCAAATCGGTAAAAAAAGGAAAGAATCGTGTCATCGCTCATGCCTAGCCCGCCATGAGTTTGGAGCGCCCTGTCAACAACTTTCTGCAACACGTTCGCCACAAAAAATTTGATGAGCGAGATTTCAGTTCGTGCCGCTTTTTGCCCTAAGTGGCTCATTTTCCACGCCGCATGAAGAACCATCAATCGGGCGGCCTCAATATCCGCTGCGCTTTCAGCAATCCATTCCTGAATTATCTGTCTGCTTGCAAGCGTCTTTCCTGGGGCAACGGGTCTGCTGTTCGCTCTGGATACCATGAGATCAAAGGCCCTCCGGCAGATCCCGATCCACCTCATGCAGTGGTGTATTCGACCTGGACCCAATCTGTCCTGCGCCAGCGTAAAGCCTTGTCCTTCTGGACCAAGAAGATTCTCTCGGGGAACTCGGCAGTTTTGATAAAGTATCTCAGAATGGCTATGCCATCCACTGCCTTCGTGACCCATGATCGAGATGTTTCTGACGTTGTTGAAGCCAGGTGTGTCACAGGGAACGATAATCATGCTCGCCTGACGCAGTGGGGGCGCCTGAGGATCAGTCACCGCCATTACGATAGCGAATTCAGCCCCGTCAGCGGCCGTGGTATACCATTTTTGGCCATTTATCACGTAATCATTTCCATCTTTGACTGCTGTGGTTTCGAGCATGGTAGGGTTAGACCCGGGCATGTTGACTTCAGTCATGGAGAAACAACTCCGTATGTCTCCTTCAATGAGTCTCTGAAGATAGATCTTCTTTTGATCGTCCGTTCCATGGAGGTGTAAGATCTCAATGTTACCGGCGTCAGGAGCCTGACAGCCAAAAACATAATGTCCCAGGGGCGATCTTCCCAGGGCTTCTGACACCAGCCCAAACTCCATCAAATCAAGGCCCATTCCTCCATATTCCTCTGGATGAGGGGGGGCCCACAATTCCATTTTTTTAACCATCTTTCGCTTCTCATCTAAAATCGGGGCAAGGTCATTGAAAGACAGATGAAAGAAATCACGTTCGATTGGAATTACCTCTTTCTCCATAAACTCGCTCATCATCTCAATTACGGTCTGCATTTTTTCAGATATGTTGAAATCCATGAATCGCTCCTTCGAATTGGTTAAACGGTCATCGATAAGTTATTATTTTAGGTTTTCTCAGCATTTCCAGATGAGCAATAGAATTGAAATATGACAGCATGAGACGTCCTTCGTTAAAGTGGTAAAGCGTTATTCCCGTGTTGAAGGCGCGCAACGGCAAAAGGACAGTTTGTTCATCGTTCAGCCCCAGCGCATCCTTCATGGACACGGATATCGCCCCCCCTGAAGTGAACACAGCTACCGTTTTATGGGATGCTGAATCTCGGTCAAGTTTTTCAATACCTGATTTAACTCGTCGCACAAATTCAAGCCATGTTTCCACGCCCGGAATTAGCCGTTCTCCCCTTATCCATCTGAGCATCGCTTTCTTGAAAATCAATTCCAGAGATTTTCCATCAGAGGCGTAATTTAAGGCAGCTTTGGCTACTCTTGGGTCCTCTTTCGTCATTTCAGGAATCTGATAACCTATTATTGAGTGTGCGTCATATTCGTTAAATTCTGGCAGGACAATCAGTCTTTCGTGATCAACTCCAAATAATGACTCAATAAGAGGCCGGGCTGTCTCCCTCTGGCGTTCCATCTCCCCCGAATATACCGCGTCAAAAACTATTCCCAGCTTTTTTAGGTAATCCGCCAGGATAATCGATTGATAGTTTCCCAACGGAGAAAGACGGTCATAATTGCTGCTACCGATTGAAGCCTGAGCGTGTCTGATGAAGTAAATTTTGGTCATGGCTTTATTGGTTCTGAATGTTGAAGGCCCTGTTCATAAAATTTCGTTCAGCGATCATTGATTACACAAGATTGAAATAGAGTCAATCTTTTTATAACGAGCGTTCGTTATAAAAAGATTAGCCGGTTTTGCTCATCGTGATTGGCTCAAAAAAATTGGATCCCTTCATCGCTTATTCATTATGCTCTTGGTAACCTCTTGCACGACAATGTATACTTGTTTCGGCGCAGGCTGATTCAGCCCTGTCCTAGGAATCGACGCGTCAATTAAAAGCAATGGGAACTGACCGAATTGAACCATGGCTCTTAAAGTCAGGTCACGACATTAGCTGGGGTTGATTTGACTCAAAAAGGGCATTCTAAGTTTTTAGCGGAGAGTCATCTATGATCTCTTCATTCCGGCTAGGGAAGATTACACCAGGAGGTTGATAGCTCTATGGAAAATAAAGTTTTGGAAGCGGCAAAAGAAGGGAACCTGGGGGAACTCAGGGCGTTGTTAACTGTTGGCGCGGGTTTGGAAAAAAGAGACGAAATGGGTTGGACACCTCTCATGTGGGCAGCCGCAATGGGTTTTCCGGATATTGTCAAAATTTTGCTTGATGGCGGGACTGATCCTAATCTTCGGGACCAGAACGGTGCCACAGCCCTTATGAAGGCCTGTAGGAGAGGATTTGCCGATATTGTCCAAGAGTTGATAGAATACGGCTCAGATTTCAACGCAATAGACGATCATGGTGTGACCAGTCTCATGCGCGCCGCTCGGGCAGGTCATTTGGACGTAATTAAAATCCTGTTGGAAAATCCTGTGGAACTTGAAGTGACAGACGAGTATGGTTCGACGGCGTTAATTATAGCGGCTTATCGTGGACACACCGACATCGTGAAGGAGTTGCTAAATGCCGGAGCGGAAGTTCACGCTCAGGACAGAAACGGATGGACAGCCATGGTCTGGGCTCTATCTCGACGGCACAATGAAGTTGTTAACCTATTGAAACAATACAAAAAGAAATGAGCTGTCTTTTTGAGCGCGTGAAATTCAGATTAAGCTTTTTAAGCCGCAACAACCTTGCGGCTTGAGCGCGTTGAGGAGTCAGATGACCAATTCATCGTTTATTAACCCAATTGATGATCGTTATTTCGAAGATTACGTGGCTGGGACGGTTCATAATTTCGGATCGATCACAGTTGAGGAATCTGAAATCGTCGATTTTGCACGGCGTTTTGATCCTCAACCATTTCACACAGACCCCCAACTGGCCAAGGATTCAATATATGGCGGACTCATCGCGAGTGGATGGCATTCCGCTAGTTTGATGATGAGGCTGTTTGTTCAACATTATCTTTCTCACGTGGCCAGTTTGGGCTCACCGGGGGTGGATGAACTGCGCTGGCTCAAACCGGTGCGCCCTGGAGATGTCCTGTCTCTAAGAATAACCGTGTCGGAAGTGATCCGCTCTCGTTCAAAACCGGACCGGGGCATCGTCAACTCCTATGTAGA
>JAZDKD010000672.1:0-2467 GCA_043803345.1 Pseudomonadota bacterium | reverse complement strand
TAAAGGGTCTTTCTTTTTTTCGTCAACTTCAACGCGTGCTCCGGACAACAGGTCTTCAGTCTTTTTTCCGGATAGTTTTCCATATGTTGAAAAACTCGAAACCGAGAACATCACGTCTCCGTCAGCCTCATAGGCGTGGCCAGTATCGATCAAAGCCCCGATTAGGGATATTATATCCTGAATGTGATCAGTGGCTTTAGGCTCCATGCTGGGCCTTTTTACGCCCAGAGCGTCCATATCGACATGAAATTCTTTAATATATCTCTCCGCTAATTGTTTCCAGTCTTCTCCCAACTGACTTGCCCGGTATATGATCTTGTCGTCGATATCGGTGAAGTTTCTAATGTAGCTAACATCAAGACCGATCTTGACAAGATACCGGTATATGACGTCGAACAGAACGACCGAGCGGGCATGTCCGATGTGGCACATGTCGTACACGGTAACTCCACAAACGTACATTCCGATTTTGCCAGGTTTCACAGGAACAAACGGTTCCTTCTTTCTGGTTAATGTATTGTAAATTTTGAGACCCATCAAGCGCTCCATAAAAATGTTACTTCATTCTCTTCCAGTTTCAATTAGTAATGCTACCGCCGCCGCTGCCATACCTTCCTGTCTGCCCACAAATCCGAGTCCTTCCGTTGTAGTGGCTTTTATGTTGACGCGACTTCTCGGGACACCTAAAGCCATAGCCACATTTTGAGCAATTTGCTCACGAAATGGACCTATTTTTGGTCTTTCAGCAAGCAAGGTGACATCCACATTAGATACTTCAAGACCGCACGACGTTATCCTCGTGATCGTTTCAGACAATAGTCCAAGGCTTGACACCCCTTTGTAAGAAGAGTCCGTATCGGGGAAAAGCATTCCGATGTCGCCCATACCCGCTGCACCGAGTAAGGCGTCAATTATGGCGTGAACCAACACATCCGCGTCGGAATGTCCTTCGAGCCCCAGAGGGTAGTCAATCTCGACTCCTCCCAGGACCAGCTTTCTGTTGGGCGCAAGCCTATGACCGTCGAATCCATATCCGATTCGCAAATCAGTTCCTCCGGAAAGCGATGCACGGAGCTTAATTCATGGTTTTTCCCGCGTCAAGGATCTGATCGGGTCAATCCAATTCTGTTCAGTGAATCAATAATTCTGGCGATTTGAGCAGGATCTTTAAAAGGCAGGCGCTTTCTAAGATTATCTGGATTAAAACTCGGGGCTACTTTCATCAATTCTTGAGCGGTGGCCCTCGCTTCGGTCATTTGATCGGAAAGAGCGTAGGAAGCGGCCAGAAAAGAGAGGATAAACGGGCTATTGGGCTCCATGTCAAGCGCCTTTCTGAATGCATGAACGCTGCCGCTATAATCTCCTGCTTCAAGATGGGCGTGACCAAGGATGACCAAACAACGCGCAGATGTTTCCGGATCAAGTGAAATAGCTTTTTCCAAATATGGTATAGCTTCTTTACCCTGGCCTGCGAATGTGAGCGCCATACCAATACTCTCCAACGCTTCTGAGCTACCCGGACTGAGTTCTATGGCCTTTCTGGCATTTTGGATTGCTTCCCTGTACTGACGTTTCTGTACATTAACAAACGAGATTACCTGATACGGTATGGATAGACTATCATTCAAATGCAGGGCTTTTGTGGAAAGCTCGTAAGCCTTTTCAAGAGATTTCCTTGGAGTATCGGTCCATTGATGCGTCACCTCTGAAATGTAAGCCTTTGCCAATTCGGCCAGCGCCTGAGCAAATTCCGGGTCCGCTTGAGTTACCTCAACGAGCTTGCCAATCGCAGTTTCGTTTCCTTTTTTTGAGGGAGTTTCGACATTACCGACAGCCTCAAGAAAAATCTTGTAAGCATTACCGGTAGGTGGGTAAGGAGTTTTCCCCGACAGGTTTTCCCTCACTGTCTCCAGTCCTTCTTTGCGCAAAGTCATCAAGGCACTGGAAACAAATAGATTGGGAAGTTTCCACAACTCGCTTGCGTCTACATCAAAAGTTGATGAATGTATAATGGAATTCTTAGTCAGGCTGAATATGTTAAGTATCCCTTTGGCCTTGTCCTCCTCAAAGTTCAGGTCTGTTTCAAGAATGTATTCTATGCGATAGGTCCTTGCCCAAGAAATTCTGTCGACTTTTGATTTCATGGCCAAAGATGTTGAACGACTGGAAATCACCCTGAGTTCTGGAATTGCTGCAAGTTGACCAGCGACTACAGCGGCGAGACCATGTGTGAAATTCTGATTTTTTGAGTCATTAGTTTTGGGCGCAGATAATACAGCTAGTGAAAAAGGAACCGGTTTAAAAGCTTCTTGAGACGCAGGTTTCTTGATAGTTTGTTCACTCTGGTAACTTGCGTTGAATGCCTTGTTTTTACCTTGGCCTTTTTTCCATGGCTTGTGGAAAACAAAAAACGCAACGAGGACAATCAAGACAACTACCAATGCAATTAATGGCCGCAGATAATTTT
>JAZDKD010000671.1:0-7731 GCA_043803345.1 Pseudomonadota bacterium | reverse complement strand
GATCGGCGCAAATGCGCTGTTTAGCATACAAAAAAGCATCTTCTTAGTGCCCGAAGCTCTGGCATAAACGTGCGTCCACGTGTCTGTGGAATAGGTGAATTCATAGACATTCTGGTCGGTGGCAACAAGAACGCGATAAGTCCCGTCAAAGTCGGCCACAAAAATAGTGCGAATTGGACGCCCATCAGGGGCGGTTGTCGCGGAATATAACCCAAACCCGGTTCTTGGCGCTAATCCTGACCGGCCATCAATCTCATAATTCAACGCATCAATTAGCATCCCCGGGGGTAACACCTCCGGGGATGAATCTTGAACGACTCCGCCCCACTTTCTAACCCAAGTGGTATCGGGCCTTGTTGGCTGAAGTTTCTTTTTGAGAATCGGTAACATTTAGATTGCTGTCCATGAACTTCCATCCCATATTTCCAAAGTCGCCCCGTAAACGTATATTGTCCCAACTTCAGGGGATGCTGGCTTGTCCGGATCCGTGTTTATCCGCTGAAACAGAGTTCCCAAGAGTTTGTAAATCCGGCGAAGCTCCACATTTAACGATTCTTCTTTGAATTTTCGGGTAGGGGTAAACATTTATTTCTTTTTCGGGGTCTCACGCGCCATCAAAGCTTCCATTGCGGTAGCCAATTGGCTCATGCGTTCCATTAATTCGTTGTTGGTGGCCTTGAGGGTTTCAATCTCCTCGGCCTGTTTTGTTACGATTAGGTCCGAGACAGGAGCCCTTGACTCTTCATTGAGTCTTTCCGTCAGGCGTTCGTATTGTGCCCTGATTTCGTAAAGGCCATTTCTAAGAGATTCGTTCTCACCAGCTAGACCCTTCACCATTTTGCTTTGGTCACTTACTGTTTGGAGGGGTTTATAATCCTCCGGCAGCGCATGGCCAGACGCCAGTCTAGCCGCACGAGCAAAAGCAGGAGGTAATACCGGCATGTTATCCGGCCATCCAAAACTTTCACCGTTAATCTTTTCAATTCTGTTAGTTCGTCCACCAGCCATTTCATTCTCCTCGTGTTCCAATAATTTTCAGCCCGGTTTTTCTCATACCCCCGAGCCGATCGCAAAAAATTCTAACCAAAGTCTCAATTTCAGTTTGTTGCCCTGAGTTAATGCCCTCGTCTTTTACTCTGGCGAGGACCGCCATAACCTTAGCGATAAGTCTTGCGCCCCGTTCACTGTTAAGAGGGGCTTCTGGCTGATATGCCGTAGGATCGGCGGCGTAATCAGCCTGGAGATTGTCCGCCGTTCCATCCCAATCGCCGATATAGTTAGGGAATTTCGTGTAATCAATAACAATTGCTGGCGTAGTGGAAAAGCCCAACAATCGAATCTTGTGATTAACAAGACAAAATGCCTCTTGATTTACAAAGAAATTCCCGTCTTTTCGGTATTTAGACGACATTGGATGGATTGCGTTTCCTGCACTATCCCAAACGAAATCCAGGGACCTACAGGCATCCGGCAAGGCATAAAGGTCATCAGCACCCGCCGAAAGACTGGCGTCCTGGACTTTGTAATAAGGCAAACCGGCCGTAATAATCTCATCGCTGATTAAATCCAAGGCATTATGGAAAAGATCGTTCTTTTCCTCATTTCCCCAAAGGTCGTCAACACTCCCCTGGAGAATATAAGCCTCGAACTTGTCAATTATTTCCGATCGGTCTAATGCGGCCATTTAGATTTGACCCCAACGCTTTAGCGTTTCTCGTTGTGCTGGCGTATACGTCGTGACTCTTTCCGGCATAGACTTAGGATCCATGAAAAATGTCTTGATCCCTGCGATATAGTTGTAATCGTCAGTGATCTGAGCCATTGTGTCATTTCTTGCGTCGCGCTTAACCTCGTCTTTCTCGTCCTGGTTTTTCTTCGCCCAAATCTTCACACGTTCCGGCAAAGGCCATTTCCGAGTGTCCGAACGATTAATCAAATCGACCAAGTGGTCGGTTGATAATGGAAGAAACCGGCCGTCGGCATTTCTATAGTCCATGATTTTCCTAGTATCCTTTAAAGCGCCAGCCGAGTATTTCTCCCAGATTTCCCACCGGCCCGAAGGGTTCCACTTCAGAAACAAACCAGGCCAACGGGTATTCAACATTTTCTCGATGTGTGATGGTGGAAACATTATTTTTTACCTTTCTTGGCCGTGGCTTCAATCTGCTTACGGATTTCAGCTTCTTCGGTGTCTTCAGCTAAGGCGGCGGCTTCTTTTGCCATCTTGGCTTTTACGGCTTCAACCTTGGCTTTATACGCCTCTTCGGCGGAAAGCTTACTGAGCAACTTAACGTGAGCCAATTTTGACTCTTCGCGGTGTTTGGTAACAGAGGCGGCCATGTCGGCAAGTTCCTTAGCCAGTCCAGGGAGAAAATGAGCGGCAAGCAAAAGAAAAACTTCTTTATCTGCCGTCACCAAATTTACTGATACCGTCTTTGTGGTTTTATCATAAACGATGGGCGGTTCACTCCCTGCGAATTGCCTGTTAGAACTAACAGCGGTTGAGGGAATGACATCAAAAGCACCAATCTTGTTCGGTAACATTTCAAGCTCCTTAGATTAAGATTTAAAAGGACCAGACATTGCCCGGCCTGGCCCTTGCGGTAGCCGGGACTACCCACACACGAGGAGACTCGGACTAAATCCCTGTTGGTTTGTTTTCTTCGAGATCTTCGATGCGGATATGCGAGTTATTTCTGTAGGAAGCGAGCTCCCTGTACATGCAGAGGGTTCCTTCGTAGGCATCTTTTCTTCCGTTGGTATCCTTGATGCGGTTCAGGATCGCGCCATCAGCTTGCATCCATTGGAGATTCTGAAGTTCAAAGAACGCCAGATCTTTCTTAGTAAGCATAAACGAGTAACCCGGAACACAATCCATGTCATCAACAAAATCGATGCCATTGAATTCAAGAGCGCGAAGGCCGCCAGCCAATTTCTTTTCCGGATTTACAAATCGTCTTTGAATTTGCAGTTCCTTGGAAAGATCGGCAAGCTGAAAAGCACTGCCAACGATGAGATCGGGATTAACGCCACGATAACGAGCGGAAGCGATAGCATCAATGATTAGGCTTTCGGTGATTTTGCGGGCGACTCCACTGTTGTGTAGTCTGAGCCCTTTCCATCTCCAATAAGAGGAGCGAGAAATACCCTGATGCGTGCTAAGGAATGTTCCGTCATCAACAATGCCCATAAGCCCCATCTGACAGATTCCGCGAGTGTTCTCCAAAAAGATGAAGTCACCGACGGCTGCAGTTCCAATTGCATCCACATCAAAAGTCAAATTGCCTTCGACGGGAGCGCTAATAGTTGCGCCGTCAAGATGCTGGCTCCCACCAGATTTCGCTGTGTAAGAATCAATCGTCCGGGTATCTTCGAAAAGATGGTTCCAGCGATCAACAGTGATTGTGGTACCGGAAATGTTGGTAATCTTCGCCAATGCTCCGGACCCATCACCATAAGAATAGATGTTAGCAACCTTTTTGATTGCCTCGGTCAGCTGTTCCATCTCATCCTGAAGGGGTTTGGCGAAAGCGCCAGCAGTTGTTTTGCCGGAATTCATGTAGGGCCCGCTGATTGCGAAAGTCGCATACAGATAGGCCATGGGGATAAAAGCATGCTTCACGGTCTGGCGAATAGAATCTGGAAGGGCTGAACTTGCCCCGCCTGTGTCTTCGGGACGAAAGCCAACTCCGCCCGGAGGGGAAAGTCGAACACTGACGACACCCTGAATCCCGTCGAAGTCCTCAGTATTTTTCCCTAAGAGAGAATCGAGGACACGCCCGTAAGGGAATTGCTCTCGAATTGTCCCAAGATAGACGTTTTTGAGAACGCCTTCCATCGCCGCTTTATAGCTAATTTGATCGGCCATAACAGTAGATTCCTCCTGATTGATTTGTTATCGCCGCACGTCAAGCGGCGGAAGTTCCGTTTATCCCGTCATCCTATCAAACGCTTCCAAATAGGCTTTTGCCCTACTTCGGGCATCACCCCATTCTTTGGCCGGTGCCGGGGAAATCGTAGGAACCCCGCCACTGGGAGGTGGAGGGGCGGGTGCGCGATTCTTTTGATCGATATATCCATTCCGAACCTGCTCTTCACGGGACCGGAAAATTGAATTGTATTTGTCGAACTCAGACTTGAAGAAGCCGACAACATCGTTAACAGTCGGGGCTAGTTTCCCAGCGTCGATTGCTCTCTTCGCCCTCCACCCAAGATCATCCACCACTTCGGGAGGGAGATTTAGGGACTGGACCATTGGCTGAATCTGCGAATTAACGTCGTGAATAAACTTCTCTGCCATCTGTTGTTGCTGGACACGAGTCATTTCTTGTTGGCGAGTCTGAACTGCCTGGTTTAACTGTTGGTCCCGTTGCTGAATGGCCTGTTCGAGATTATTAAGCCTTTGCAAAAGAGCTTGGTTGACCTGGTTTACCTCGGCAAACTGATGCTGATTAGCACCCTGAGGGTCCTCTTGAGCCAGAACCGCCTTTACTTTTTCCCGTAAATCCTGGTTATTCTGAAGGAGTTGAACCATCTTTACGTCTGGATGATTTTCCCGGGCCTGGATTTCTTGATAAAGTTGGGCCACTTGCTTTTCACGTTGTTGGGCAACGACGGCATACTCCAAAGCCTGTTCAACCTCGGCCTTGGTATACTCGCCTTCCTGTCCACGAATAGAATACTTATGTGCCTGTGGTTGTGGAGGCGGTTCTACCTTTGGCGGTTCCGGAGGTTTTACCTCGGCCTCGGGAGGCGCGGATTCCGGCGGAGGGATTGCTGGTTCGGTAGCGACCGGGGGAGTTTCCCCTTCCGGAGGATTATCTTTCTGAAAGAAATCCGGATTAACTACCGCAGGCGTATCGCCCTGGTCCTTGCCGGTTGTCCGACGCTTCCAGGCATCGTTGGCTTGTTTAGACCGCGTTACAAAATCATTAATTGCCGCATTGACGGTATCCCCGCCCTCCGCTTGGCTGGGGGGAGTTCCGGGAGATGCTATCTCCTGGGGGGTTGGCGCTACTTGCGCGGGAGATTGTGTTACCGGCGCAGGTGTGGGTTGCGCTTGGGGTTCTGCCTGAGTCTCCATAATTTTCTCCTTTTTTTAGCCGGGAAAGTCATTTGGGGTGATTTGTTGGTCACCCTCACTTTGGGGAGTTGGTATTTGGGAATTTTCTTGGGGCATAGGTTCTTGTCCCTCTACTTGCTGTATAGTAGAGGTTTCGTCAGTGGCGGCCGCCTCCTCTGGTGTGACTTGTTGCTGGTTTTGAGGTTGTAGGGCGGCCATGTGCTGGTCTAGATGGGCGGCCATGGCTTGATACATCATTGGATTGTCACGAACGCCATAACCATTTAGGCGGCGAAGGTGAATCTTTACATGAACTAGATGCTTGTCGTATCTCTCTACGGGCATGACGATTTGTTGCATAAACATTTGCATCATCTGAGGATCGCCGTTAGTTTTTTCCATGGCTTGTTGTGCCATAGAGATCATGGCTAGATTCTCTTTTTCTGCGACTTGTTCATGAACCGCGTCATCATCGTAGAGGTCTTCAACCAATCCAAATTCCAACATCCTGCGAGCTCTTAGTTGAGCCTCCTCACCTTGAGGATTACCAAGAATCCCCTGGCCGAATAGTTGGGTAACGGTTTCCTGTTTCGCGTATTTGTTTTGTGGTAATGAGGAGCCGGGAACCGTTCGAATATCCTGAGTGTCGGCCAGTTCGGCTTTATCGAAAAACCAAACCCCCCCGCCTAAAGCATCCCCAGCAAAGGCATACCGACGTTTTTCAGTGTAAAAAGCCCGGACCATTAACAAAGTGTTTTGGCCCCACTTTTCGTATTCGCTTTCCGCCATCTGGACGGTAAGGCCAAGGCGAGTTTCATCTTGTTCTTGCAGTGCTAACAGCGCACGGCCCGACGTTATGCCGGATGGCACTATAGAACGAGACGAGTCGGAAATGCCCGATGTCCGTTCACCCTCTTTCATAGCAAGCTCTAAAGAAGAAAAGATCGAACCGGGAACCGAAACACCCGATATCCTTTCCGGTGGCGTATCCCCATCGTAATCAATTATCCTATTTTGTGTCGATAGCAGTTCTTCGTCATCTACTTTTGTCCCGCGTTTACGCAACCAAATATGATTTGTTCCGTCGAGGTGATAATCCCTTTCCACTTTCCGGAGGCGGGTATAGGTTTCTTCTGCTTTCAAAACTTCGCTTGAGGAAGTCTCACCATAAAAACGCCAAGGCGACATGACTTCCCGGAAATGAAGAACCGGAAGGCGACGAAGAAATGGATATGGGTAATCTTCAACGTGATAGCATTTTCTTTCGCCTACTACCGCATAGAACCCCTTGGGATACCACTTTGTCGGCATGTGATAAATGTAATCCAACTCGATGAAGTCCGGGTCATTGTGGGCCATGGGATCCGAAACGCCAATTATGTTCAGATACGAATTGGTGACGACATCGCTGGAATCATCCAGTGTTGAGGTCCCACCGTGGATATCAAGTATCTCCCCGGTTCTCTGAAAATATGACTCGCCGTAGAGTTCAACAGCCTGGTCTACAGGAATCTTCTCTGAAAAAATAACCCACCGGCAGTCACTTATATCGGTGCGGTGGGGCTCAAGAAGGGTCTTTAGGGAGTTCATGACTTTGCTTCGGAGTTCTCCCACAGGGACACCCTGATTAAGAGGTCCGGCTGATCGGTCGAAGTATTGATGGACAAAGGCGTTACCGGTGATTGCTAGCCAGGTGGTTAACTCGATCCGTTTCAGATCCATTCGTTGCTGATACCACTCTGATTTAACCAACTTATCCCCGACCTTTGCGGCCTGGATGTCGCTATCATCAGAGGTTGACGGTACGCATTCTAGGATTGGCCTGGATTTGTTTAGTTTGGCGGTTAGTGTCCGGACATGCGGCTGAACAAAATTGACGGAAACGCCGTCAAGTTCTTTCCGTTGTTCGGCCGATAGCCGACGGGTAAACGCCAGGTCATCGGTAACGCCAAAATCCTTGACACCATGGAACGCGAGGATATTTCTAATCTGGTCGATCCACATTTGCCTGTTCCGTAGGCGTTCGCGGGCCTTCTGCTCTTTGACCCAAAGAATCAGGTCCTCAACATTTTCGATCTTTTTACCAAGAGTTTTCCCGGAATATCCTCGATGCAAATCCATGTTTAGTTCTCCCACTCTGGAAGAAACTGAATTGGAAAAAACTTACCATCCAGACTTTTTCCGGACCTTCTTTAGCTTTTGGATAGCCTCGTGAGCCCTTCGAGATTTGTCATCGGCAAAATCGATTTCCTCTTTTGGTCCGTCAGATTCCAATGGTCTGGCCAGCAAAAATGACCACAGGGCATCAACCAAACGACCAAAAGTTAAGTTCTTAGCGTCGGCCTTCTCTTCGTCTTTTTCATCCCTGCTTAGGGTTTTCAGCCCCGTTAGTAGCCCCTGACATTGGCTTCCTATCTGAATCTTTCCGGCATCAAAATACTCTCTAATCCTCACGAGTCCTTGTTTCTCATCGTCGTAGCCCTGTCGCAAGAACACGCCCGCGTCACTGAATTGTTTGGCCGACGAATCAGCAACGCCCTTTTTTGCCCAAAGGTCTGGATTTCCCAAGACAAAATCAAATCTCTTGGCGGTCCCGTCCAAAGTCGCCCCAGGTAACGCGCCCTCTTCTTTCAGGATTCTCTTGGCAACTTCGCGCGGAAGAACACCAT
>JAZDKD010000670.1:0-3559 GCA_043803345.1 Pseudomonadota bacterium | reverse complement strand
ACAACGGCAGTGACGAGAAAAATTACATATAATAATATTACTATAGTTTTCTTGAAGAGTTTTACGATGAAGTTTCTCCTGACTGAAAGAAAATTTGTTAAGATATTTTTAAAACACGAGTTAGATATTCTATGATGTCTAATTCATTCATCATGCAGAATTTAATTTTATTTATATCAAAGCCTGACATAAGGCAATAGGAGGTCGATGTTACGAAAATCAATCCTGAATAAATACTTCACCCTGGATTATCGCTCTTAACAAAACCGAATGAGGTCAAGTCCTATATTCAGCGGATTTGTGACGGGTTACAGATTTTTAGGTTAATTTTTCTATTTTTTGAGGTAGATTATGAAATTAGATTCGCAGAACCAGTTTATGTAGCCTCATTACTTCTGTTTTTGATAGTTTTGAGGGATACATCGACTGAATATCGCAGGTCAATCAACGCATTTACAGAATGGGGGATATTTTGGAAGGTAAGACAGTTGGTTACAGCAGGATAATAATGGCCATGCAAATGAATCCGGAGGACGCTAATCCCGCCGGGAACGTTCATGGCGGTGTAATCATGAAATATATTGATACTGCGGCTGGCGTGGTTGCCATAAGGCACGCAAGAAAAATTGCCGTGACGGCTTCAATCGATCGATTAGACTTTCATTTTCCTGTTTATGTTGGAGATCTTCTTATATTAAAGGCCAGTTTGAATATGGTGGGGAGATCCTCCATGGAGGTTGGGGTCAGAGTTGAAGCGGAGAATATTCTATCTGGAGAAATTCGCCATACGGCTTCGGCGTATCTAACTTTCGTAGCGCTGGACAAAAACGGAAAGACTGTTGAAGTTCCGCCGTTGATTTTAGAGACCGACGAAGATCGAAAAAGAAACTGCGAGGCCTTGCAACGAAAGAGATTCCGGATCGAGCAGAAGGCCGCTCAGGATTGCGCAAGGATCCAATAAGTTCAAAAAACCGTTCTGGCTTGAAACTACTGGCAACTAATGACTGTGATCTTTTGGCATAGCGCCACTCACATGGAATAGTCGGTATAATTGAGTTGTAAGTTACCTGTTCAAGAGGAAATATTATTATCGGATTCGCGGAGCAAAAGTGGCAACGATACCGGACGGTTTAACAATTGGAGGATATTACCCAGGCTCAATTGGGAGGATCGTGCTGGCTCATGCGCTGTACTACTACGAAGATTGGGGGTTCGACGCTTCATTCGAGGCCCAGGTCGCCAGGGAGTTGGGAGAATTTATCGGGGTTTTTGATCCTATCCGCGATGGATTCTGGACGGCGCGTTTTAACGGAACATTCGCAGGGTCAATTGCCATTAACGGTAATTCCGGTAATCCAGACGGGGCACGTCTCAGGTGGTTCATAGTAGCGTCCGGATTCAGGGGCATGGGACTGGGAAACGTGCTCATTTCAAATGCTGTAAAATTCTGCCGGGAAACCGGACATAAAAGTATTTTTTTGTGGACCTTCAGGGGACTTGAAGCCGCACGCATTCTTTATGAGAAAAACGGCTTCACACTTGCTCAGGAAACACCGGTTGAACAATGGGGTGGAAGCATCCTAGAACAGAAATATGAGTTGATCTTGTAGGTCTTTTGATTCTTTATGGAAATCATCCCTCGTTCAACAGAACTAGCGAAATGATTCTGACCTCGGCCTCTCGAAACCAGGCGCCAGGAATTCAGCGACGACCTCAATTCCTATGCCTCCTCGTGGATTCATAACGCCTACGACTTTGATCCACCTTGGAGATGAAGCCTTGATGACATCATCAAGTATTTTGTTGGTTATCTCTTCGTGAAACATGCCTGCGTTTCGGTAACTAAACAGGTATAGTTTCAATGACTTGGACTCAACACATCTTCCGTCAGGCACATAGGTTATGGTGATCTTTGCAAAGTCAGGCTGGCCGGTAACTGGACACAGGCTTGTAAATTCCGGACAATCGAATCTGATTGTGTAGTCACGCTCCGGATATTTGTTTGGGAACGTCTCTAGCCTAGTCTGTTCGGGGTTCGACGGATATTGGCGTTCGCCTGCCTTGAGTATGGTCAGATTCGTGCTATCTTGGTCGGACATGGTGTAAATCCCCTATGTAATTGGTTTGATTCATATATGCTTCGCAACTGAGCCGCTATTTTATCCTGCGGTTTTCAAACCACAGATACAGGAATCAGGACTTCATTTTTTATCAATAACAGGCCGGGAAATGTTAGGCAAAGAAATTACCATTGGAGGATACCTACCTGGGGATTCCATCCTTCATAGACTAGATACAAGATCGAAATTCCTTTGTTTTTTTGTGCTGCTGTTGACTGTCTTTTTGTCGTCAGGAGCCAGTGCGCTTGTTGCCCCAACTGTATTGTCTTTTTCGGCTATGGCCGTAAGCGGTTTAGGTTGGCGTGTTTGGATAAAGGGCCTCTCCAAGTTTAGACTCATGTTACTAGTCACATTGTTCCTCAATCTTTTCACGGACACAGACGGGATGCCAATACAGTTAATGGGATTTGTAACCCCCTTCAGTTATGAAGGGCTGAATAAGTCTCTTTTGTTGTCAGCCAGAATAGCTTTAACGGTCACCTTGGCACTCACTTTAACCTTCACGACTCTTCCATGGGATCTGGTTCGTGGTTTGGAATTCTTTATGAGGCCTTTGAACAGGTTTGGGATTTCTACGAAAGAAATTTCATCGGTGTTGTTTTTAGCTATGAGGTTTGTTCCTCTCCTACAAGAAGAGTGGAGGCAATTAATCGAAGCTCAGGAATCCAGGGGAATAGACTTCAGATCAGGGGGCATTTCCGCTCGTTCTCGCAGATTATTGTCTATTTTTGTTCCGGCGATTATGATGGTTTTTAGAAAATCCGAGGAGCTTTCTTCTGCCATGATGGCGAGGGGATTTCGGCCCGGAGAAGAGAGGACGGAATATGTCACTCTCTCCTTCACGCTGGAAGATTATTGCGTTCTATCGATGGTAACCATAATGGCTTTGGCGCCGTTAACCGGGTGAGAGTGTTTCAGAATTAGAACCATGTTCGATAGCGGGGACAGGAACTTCAAGAAATAGCTCTTGACCGCGCAATGAGGGTGTGTTTATATAGCACGTTTATGTAAACTTACTTACTCCGTTTCGAAAGGAGGGCTCGCGATGGGGGTCCGAGGCTATTTATTTTCTTCCGAATCTGTCACCGAGGGACATCCTGATAAGGTGGCCGATAGAATTTCCGATGCAGTTCTTGACTCCATGATAGAGCAGGATCCTCGATCTCGAGTGGCATGCGAGACTTTGGTAACCACTGGTCTCGTTATGGTAGCAGGGGAAATAACAACCAAAGCCGTAGTTGATATTCCTAATACGGTTCGAAAAACTGTTTCATCCATTGGATATACCGACAGTGAAATGGGATTTGACTGTGACACATGCGCTGTCCTAGTTTCCTTGGACAAGCAGTCACCGGATATATCCATTGGCGTTACAGCTGGTGAGGGTCTGTTCAAGGAACAAGGAGCTGGAGACCAAGGATTGATGTTTGGTTTTGCTT
>JAZDKD010000669.1:0-7248 GCA_043803345.1 Pseudomonadota bacterium | reverse complement strand
GTCCAGTTAATCCTCATTCCACTGGATAGGGTTGCAGCTTCGGCGCTCATAAAAGGAATCCTCCTTAACTATCTGCCCTTGTTGTAATTATTGAATCTTGCAAAGCCTCATACGCTTTGCGATTTCAGCAAAAACGTCCGTCAGGCGTAAGATCCCCACGATCTTTGCCCCGGATTTGACGATCAAAGACTGGTTATGCCCTACTATGATCTGATGAACAGCCTTGTTTAATGTAGCCTCTGAGTCGATGATCTCTCCCTCGAGAGGCGTGGCCACCAAATCCCCCACTTTCACATCCGCCGCCTTTCGACAAAGATCATTGAGCGGAGTTCCCCATAGTTCGAATTTCTCCATCATGGCCTTCATAAATTCAGGAGCCAAACCGAAACCGGAAACTTTTCTCAAGTCTCCCAATTCCACATACTTGGGTTCAAGACTCCGGATCACATCGATCTTATTCATTCTCCCGATTACCTCACCGGAAGTTCCCAAGACCAATATGGCCCTATGGGGACATTTCCCTTCGTCGTATTCCTTCTGGGCCTGTTCCAGTTTGATGACAGCTTCGTAGAGTGTAGCCGTTTCCGAAATGGTGACATATCCCTCTACCGGCACCATCAGGTCCTTGACTCGGATATTTTCCATTAAAATCGCCTCCTGAAGACATTCCAATATTAGTCGTGGCGTCGCCTGCTTAACAACGCCATGTTTACAAGACTGTTTTGGGCACAGCTTCCTTAATTTTTTCTATCAACTCCCCAATATTCGTAGGTTTGGGGAGACAGTCGTAGATCCCCAGTTTCATGGCCTTTATGGCGTAATCCGACGAGACATGCGGCGTCAGCATGATTATTGCCACCTGGGGTTTCAGCCTCTTTATCTCTCCGAGCAATCCCAGGAAATTTGGCCAGTCGTCAGGATCCCCCACTACCAGCACATCAATGTCGGATGTTTCTATCGAAACCAGAGCCTCACTATGATCCAGAGATACCTGGACGTCAAAACCAGCGCTTCTGAGGCGTATGGCCAGGGCTTGAAGAAATTTCTCTTCCTGATCTACCAGAAGAATGCTCTCCGGCATGCGTCTGACTCCGCTGAAATTCTTTAACCTGAACTATTTAACGGAAAAAGCAAGCATCGTGCCAAACATCAACAGCTAATTATTACGGCAGGTTGCATGAATTACCGGCGAGATGTTTTTCTGCATGAAAGACAATATGAGACAATCTGAAACAAATTGGAATTAATAGAGACAAGTTGAAATATTGGATAGTCAAATGATGGGTCAAATCAATATCAGGACCGGGCCAAGGACAAGCCGCAATACTGTTGCCGAGCTTCTCCGCGAAATGGGGAATAATCTTCAGGCAAGTGACTCACTGCAACGGGATAGTCGGGCGGTCGTTTCCGCCCGACCGGTATCATTATCAGTCCATGACCTCCATCAGCTTCCCACAGCATGGAGGAATGCGGTCGCCCTTTTTGAGCTCGACATATTTATTACACGTCTGGCAATAGCAGCGGCAATCATTGTCCACGTGGATCTCAGGGAAATCTGAGGCCCCCTTAGTTTCAAGTCCTTCAATTGCAAATCTTGCAAACGCGCTTTGGTTTGGCAAGTATTCGCCGACAGGCACCATTTTCTTATTGAACCGAGCGCAATCGACCATTAAACGCCACAGTTGCTGAATTTTAGAAGTTTCCTCCGCATTCTCGGGAGAAAATTCCACCAAGTTTTTGTCAATGTTGATCTTCATGTTTAACACTCTCCTCAAGATAATTTATGAAAATGAGTGGGGAAAATCATATCCCCAGTTCTGATCCAAGCTCTTTGTAATATTTGGGGAATTCTGGTTGGAAATTCTGGTAGAAAGTGACCGGATATCTTGCTCCTAGCGCTTTACCCGCTTTTTGCAGCCCTTCGATGAGAATATCCATTCCTTGCGCCGGCATGGCAAAAGCCAGTTCATCATCCTGAGTCATTGAGAATATTCTGTCTCCATTTCCAGGTATGGCTACGCGCGCTGTTTGATCCGAGAAAGGCCCAATCAAATACTCAGTGCATTCTATTTTCCCCCCAAAGTTCCCTGTAACACGAGTTCCTTTTACATAGACCCACGCCTGAATAAGTCGCATTATTTGGGCAGGGTTCCCAAAAATGACAATAGTGTCCGGCGACATTAAAGATCGTGCCAGGGGGGCAAGATATATACCTTTGCCGGGGTTTTTCTCGAGGATAAACATGGAATCGGTTTCCACTCCCGCTGTGTCCATGTCTGAAGAAAGAGTGACGTTGCAAAGCAGTTTTCGCATGACCGCCTTCTGATCCCTCGCTGGTGTGAATCCAAACGCAATCATGGCAGGCACGCAGATGAGGTCCTCGCGACCCAAACCAACGGACCAGCCGTAGGTTCTTGCCAATGTCACTCCCTGGCAGATCGTGACTCTTTTCCCAAGAATTTGTGACGGCCTCCTGGTTTTTTCTGGAAATTCAGCCTTGTCGAGAAACTTAACGGCAATTGGCTGACTTCTGAGCCGTAAGTCATCATAAATAAAACCAGCCTGTTCGTGCAGCGCGCTTTCCGGCATTTTGATGCTCCTTCAGACACTATAATTAGATTGATTTGTATATGGACTCAAAATTTTAACGAGGTGAAAATTGCGATTTGAGAAAATCTGACACGAAAACAAGATTGGCGTCCCCAAGGGGATTCGAACCCCTGTCGCAGGCGTGAAAGGCCTGTGTCCTAGGCCGGGCTAGACGATGGGGACGCAGTTCAATTGAGTATTAGCGTCTCTATAGATTTGTTGTTGGTAGGCCGTGCTGGGATCGAACCAGCGACTCTCTGCTTAAAAGGCAGATACTCTACCCCTGAGTTAACGGCCCGCCTATTTTGGAGGCTTTGTCGTAATTTACCGTCAGGCGTCTACTGACTAGCTAACAAAGCCCCATCGCGACGCCGTCTACTGAATAAAACACATCGAATTGGTAGTGTCAATAGAATGCCGAAAAAAATACCGGTGGACAGTATGTCATTAGCGCTGCGCAGGGAATGGATGGCGCCATAGGCGCTACGAGGCATTAGTTTGTAATGCGCCTATGGCAATTATTGAGCTTCATGTATATAAATTAGTTCGGATGAATGACGACCCCAGTTGATTCCAAGTGGTTGGTGATGACCGAATTAAAATGTAAACGCACAGGAGTAGCCATTCTCTCTGCGCTTGGTCTGTCAGCTCTGGCGATCAGTTTCTTGATTCATATTTATGGGCTGGATTTGAGAATTGCCGCAGAGCTTCATGATTTAAGCATGGGAGAAGCAGGATGGATGACGGGCAAAGCCTCGCCATGGATTAAATTTTACCGCTACGGGGAATATCCAGCCGTGATAATGGCTGTGATAGCCTTTGTGGCCTTCTTGTTCACGAAAGCTGGAAAACTCCCGGTGAAATTCGCAAAACCCTGCTTGGTCATCGTCTTAACGGTCATACTTGGTCCGGGTTTGGTAGTTAATGGAATTCTCAAGAATTTCTGGGGGCGTCCCAGGCCCGCGGACACTGTCCTTTTTGGTGGAACCTGTCCTGAACGAGGTCTCGCGGATCCAGGAGGGCCGGGCGCTGGCAAATCTTTCGTATGCGGTCATTGCGCCAACGCATTCGCCGTAGCGTCGGGCGTAGCTTTGTTTCCATATTTTCCGGGCGTAGCTGGATTATTTCTGGGGGCTGGCTTGACCTTTGGAGCGCTCGGGAGTTTCGCGAGGATGGCGCAAGGCGCCCACTATCTGTCTGATGCTTTTTGGTCGGGGATCATAGTTCTATCAATCATTGTGTGGCTATATTTCTGTGTCTTTAAAATCCCGGCGCTTGAAAGAGACTGAGCGTATGAATTCTATAGTTGATAAAAAATAGTTATTTATGTATAATCCTTAATAATTTTAACGTGCCTATTAGAGGCTAAAATGGATTACAGATTTTCGAAAATCATCGGGACCCTCTTTGCGGTAATCGCAATGTTGTTTTCAATATTATTGTTCGGGGGCGTCGAGCAGTCTTGCGCCCAATATGCCCCGACATGGCCTCCCCCGCAGGGACCGCCGCCCATGGGTAGCCAACCCCAACCCAACCAACAGCCTCAGCAGCCTTCTGAATATGCGTTCCGTCCGAATCTCACAAATCCTGAATATGGTGAGTGCCTCAATCTTGAAAAGAGATGGCGGAGTCTTTGGCAAAATTATTATCAACTATACAATCAAACACGCATGATGAATCCGAGCGATCCTCAATACGCCCAGATGGCCAACTATGTAAACCACATGAAGATACAACTCGACGCTGCATGGGCGGAATTCAGCGGTAGATGCGTTTATTTCCCTAAGGCCCGCTAGAAACGCGCAAGATATGAAGAGAGCCATCGATGCGCTTGAAAAGAGCGGTTCGAAACAGGAAACCATTCCGGACACCAGCCATTATTCACTAAATCGCATCCTCAGTTCCATATTTGTTTTCTCTTTGATTGGCGCGCTTCTTTACGCCATTGCGACTTTGGCGTCTGATTACCACCGAACCCTACATGCTTTCTCTCAGTTTCCCTTAGGCCATCTTGCCCTTGTCCTGTTTCTCGTAACTGTGGGCTGGCTCATAAGGGGCTGGCGTTTTCACTATTATCTGATCAATTCCGAAGAGAAGGTTCCATTTATCTATTCCACTATGGCTTTTCTGGCCGGTTTTGCGTTAACCGGCACCCCGGGAAAGGTCGGCGAAGCCATGAAGGGAGTGTTTCTCAAAAGAGACTACGGGGTTTCTGTAACCCGAGTGGTCGGAATTGTGGTGGTTGAGAGACTTATGGACCTTTTCTCCGTCCTATTGTTGGGATCATTTTCGCTCGTCATATTTGAAGGGTGGCGAAATCTGTTTCTTGGATTGGCTGGCGCCGTAATCTGCGCCGGAGTTTTTCTTTGCATGGAGAATGTATACAGACCGGTCCTGGAATGGATGTCCCGACTACCGGTAATGTCGTGGATAGCGGTTAAGATCCTTAACATCCTGCTTTCTGCCAGGGATCTTATGAAACCACGCATTTTTATTGTAGGAATCATGGTTTCAGTTATCTCTTGGGGTATGGAAGCCGTTTCCTTTTATATTGTGATGCGGGGATTCGAGCTTCCAGGCACATTGTCAGAGGCAAATTTTGTATACTGCTTCTCAACGATACTAGGCGCTTTGTGCATGCTTCCCGGAGGCATAGGGGGGACTGAAGCCGCGATGATGGGGCTTTTAAATTATTTGGGAATTTCATACTCTAATGGGCTACCGGCGGTGCTGATGATAAGGGTTTGCACTTTGTGGTACGCAATAGCCGTTGGTGTTCTGGTCAGTGTGTGCCTTCTTTCTTGTAAAAGGACAAAAATAAGTCGAGACTGTACACCATAGTGAACGATTCTTGTCCATACTGTGCCATTCCTGGTGTTGACTGACCGCTGTTAATTCTGCTATTGTCGTTAAATTCCAATGATTGGCGCTTTTTCTCTTAGACCACAATGCAGAACAAATTTTAGGGCAAGATTCCGCTGAAACGGAAAAATTAGCCCGGATTCTGAAATAATCCCAAGCAATATCCCCGGAAGGGGAAAGCATTTCTTACGTAGGAGCTGACCAGATGAGTGACGAATACGATGTTGAATTGACTGAAGAACATATAATGCTTCGCGATATGGTGCGAAAATTTGCAGCTAACGAAATCGCCCCGGTTGTTGAAAATGATGAAAATGAACACCGGTTCCAAAGGGATCTGGTGACCAAAATGGGTGAACTGGGTCTTTTCGGTTGTCCTGTTCCGGAAGAATATGGCGGGAATGGAATGGGCTATCTGGCTCACGCAATAGTGACCGAAGAGATTGGACGAGCGTCTGGATCGCTCAGAGTCGCGTTCAACATGCAGACTATGGGCACGGCTATGTCGATCCTGAAGTGGGGAAGCGAAGAACTCAAGAAAAAATACATTCCTTCGTTGATGTCCGCCGAAGTCCTCGGGTGTTTTGGTATAACGGAGCCTGACTCGGGCTCCGATACAGCGTCCATGGCCACGACAGCGGTTCGAGACGGTAACGAATACGTTTTGAACGGACAAAAGATGTGGATAACGTGGTCTCCTGTCGCTGACATGTCAATTATATTCGCCATGACGGACAAGAAGGCCAAGCACAATGGAATGAGCGTGTTCGTGATGGACATGGACTCACCAGGTGTGTCAACAAAAGCTATCAAGGAAAAGCTTGGCATATGGGCGTGTCCCACAGGGGAAATTATTATGGAAGACGTTCGTGTTCCTTCGTCAAATCTTCTTGGAGAGGAAGGCAGAGGATTTGGTTACCTCATGAAGGAACTGATCAGCACCAGGCTCTCCGCCGCAGCCGGAGCTGTCGGCACATGTCAAGCGGCGTTGGATGAAGCGATAAAATATGCGACCGAGAGACGTCAATTTGGAAAATCCATAGGCGAATTCCAGATGGTACAGGAAGTCATCGCCAGAATGGTGGTGGAGACCGAAGCAGCGAGAGCTTTGGTTTGGAGATGTGCGATTCAGAAGGACAAAGGCTTAGTTAACAACATGAGGGAAACGGTGCTTGCAAAGTTTTACGCCTGCCGCGCCGCTGATGAAGTTCCCAATCTCGCGCTCGAAGTGCTTAGCGCATACGGATATTCCAATGAGTATCCAATCGCGCGCATTTTGAGGGACGGGAAAGTTTACAAAATCCTTGAGGGCGCAACCAACATCATGAAAATGATAATTGCCACCGATGCCCTGGGGTTAAAGAAAGCTAACAGATAATTACATTCAACGAATGACTGACACAGTCTGGTCATTCAATAAGGATATACCAAGGATTGCGCCAGATCGGATGAAATATCCGGTTTCAACAATCCTTGGTTGTTTTCAAAAACCTCTATGTTCCATTCATTGGATACAAACTTAGATCTTTTAATACTGATTTACACAATTCATGGCTTTTAGTTTTTCAATCACCCACAACGATATCGGGTCAAAGGCCAGGACCGGATTGCTGAAAATGTCTCACGGAGTAGTAGAGACTCCCGCATTCATGCCGGTCGGAACCCTTGGATCAATCAAGGCAATATCTCCTGAAACGGCTTGGAATATAGGTTACAGGCTCATACTATCCAACGCTTACCATCTTTACCTTCGGCCCGGCCACGAATTGATTTCCAGATGTGGGGGCTTGCATGGAT
>JAZDKD010000668.1:0-11716 GCA_043803345.1 Pseudomonadota bacterium | reverse complement strand
AGGCAAAGATGATCATCGTCGAGCAAAAAGAAGTCAAAGAAATCTCCTCCAACTTCTTTGGCCGGCCTCATCAGCGCGTAAATATCAAAATCATCCCGGTCTGGAAAAGGCGGAAAACTGCTAGGTAGCATGCTTTTCTGTATATCCGCCGCAATTCTTAGCTCGCTCTCGATGCGTTCCTTATTTGCTGTAGCTTCAGTCAGATCCTTTATGTATGATCTGAGTGATTTGGACATACTCATGAAAGAGCGAGCAAGTTGTCCAACCTCGTCCAACCGGCTCTTCTCAGCAAAATCCACATCAAAATCGCCATCCCCAATTTTTTCTGTGACATGAGCCATCCTTTTGAGAGGCGCCGAAACAGACCTCGCCACCAATAGACTTACGGTAGATAGCAAAAGTATTCCGGCAATACTCATGATAAACAACATTTTTTCAATAGCATAAGTCTCGGCAAACAGTTCGTCCTTTGGAATCACAACCCCCAACCGCCAGGCAAAACCTGGAAGGCTTGAAAAAGCGAGAAAAGATTCTTTCCCCCCAAAACTCTGACCCGCGTCACAAAAACCGGATCCATGCTTCAACATTTCTTCGCCGACAGCTCTCAGTTTATCGTCTTTGAGCTTATCAGCCAGACTGAAAATCGTTTCATTCATAATGAGGTCTTTTTGCGGCCACACTATTAGGTTTCCCTTGTTTGACAGAAGAAAAGCGTACCCGGTCTCTTCAATCTTCATTCCAGAGACCATATCAGTCAAGTGATCCAGGGATATGTCCGCCGTAATCACTCCCTTAACCTTTGAGTTAATTTGTTCAAGGTTTTTCTCCATGAATGGAAAAGAGTAAGTGATCATAAGGGTCTCTCCACCACCCTCATCAAAATATGGATCACTCCACACCGGCTTTTTCGTCTCCAAAGGTTTCTTGAACCATTCCCGTTCAAAGTAATCGTACGAATCCGCAAGCTGAACAAACGATATCCCGTCATTTTGCTTGAAATAGTAAGGCGCGTAGGACTTTAGAGTTGGATCAAATCCGAAAGGGACAAACGAAACGGTCGACCCATAGACATCTTTGTTATCCTTTACTGTCGTAATCAATAATTCATCTAGTGATCTTCTATCCCATGTGCCGCAACTTAGGGCGTAGGCAAGATTTCTGGTCAACATCCCAACACTGGATAAGTCGCTGGCGAGCCTTCCAGCGGTTGTATCCGCAACTCCAATGGCATAGGAGCGTGCGTCGGATTGCACCACCGATCGAGAAAATATTCCTGTTAAACCTAAGACAATCGCCAGCACAATGCTTGTGGTTAAAAAAACCAACAGAGTTATTTTAGCTTTAATGCTGGATCGAAGCGCATGCAGCATAACTTGATTTTCTCTCAGAACACGCAGAAATTTCAGCAAGTATACAGTTAGAAATTTGCATGATTTTAATTGCTGGAGGACGAGTTGTCATGCAAAGCCTCTTCCAATGAATCGAAGGTGGGGACAATCAGGGAAAATTTACTTATCTCGAAAACCTTTTTCACTAATCCCTTCAGACGGCAACAGGCTAAATATCCATGGGCGTTACATATTTTCTGAGCGATTATTAGAATCGATCTCAACCCGGCGCTACTAATATAGTCAAGCTCTGAGCAATCAATGACAATTCTGTCGATTTCATTATCTACACCTTTCTCGATTTCGCTTTGAAACACCGACGCGGCGACAGTATCCAACCTACCGGTCACGGTAACTATCAATGCTGTACCCTCTCGTCTGAATTTCACTTCCACTTTATCCTCCCGGTCAGCCTTTCAAATTGATAGAAACACAGATTATGATCCGGATTTTCAATGAGTCAACCCTTGCGAAATCCAGTCAGTTTTTCATGCCGATACGTATTGCTCTTTAGGCCCCTGCTTTTTTCTCACATATATGGTCTTCACTACGATGGCTCCTGTTTCATCTGCCCGGTCTTTAACCTCTACCGTTAGTTCAGGCAGATACTTTGCCCCATCGGCCGTCTTGGCAATAATGTCGGATATCGTTTCCTTACCAATTGAAAACACAGCCTTGACATCTCCCTTTCCAGGTTTGACAAAGTCTATGGATGCGGATTTATCCCAAACGACATAATCTTTTCCCAAAATGTGAATCAGCATCAGCATGTAGAAAGGATCTACCATCGCATACAAGGACCCGCCGAAGTGTGTGTTAACATAGTTTCTATTGTAAAATCTTTGCTTCATGTCAACTTCGATCTCAGTGAAATCTGGGGCTACTCTGCTGACAACTATTCCTGTTCCCCAGTAAGGAGGATAAATATTTAGCAACAGCCTTAACATCCTGTGATTCATTTTATCTACACCACATTATAAAGAGGCCATCAAAACATCGCAAATCAACAAACGAAAGGAATATAAGTTACACAGTGATGTCTGGAAAAGAAAAACCGCCGTGCGATCGGCGGTTAGTTATTGGAATAATTTATCTTTTATGGTGGAGCTGGACGGGATCGAACCGACGACCTCTTGAATGCCATTCAAGCGCTCTCCCAACTGAGCTACAGCCCCAAGTCAATCCCTTCTTTATAAAGGACCGTTACCACGTATGTCAAGCACATTTAACCATCAATATTCAAGGTAAAACCCAAAATTTCAGATGGGTCACTTATTCTCAATAGCTTCAATGGCGGATCACTCTTTACTTCGCCCTCTTTCACTCTATGCATTACATCCTCAATTTCCTCAACTTTTATAGCGGTTCGTGTTACCAGGTCATCGAGTTCCGGTATTTTTCTGAGACTCAGGAACACGTAGAGCATGTCGCCAGCGTTCTTAGGGTTGTATGCGAATCCAGTCTTTCCAATCGGTATTGTCAAGGGATCACCTGCTGTGACCCTTCCGGAATCTCGCATAAGTGGCTCTGGGTTCTTGTTGCGCTTGCCCTTTTTGAGCTGGGTGGGGTACAACATTGTTACGCCCTTGACGCCTTTTCTAAAAACGTAAATATTTCCATTCACATTAGTTTCAAATCTCAGTTTGTATTGATCGCCCTTTTTGAATGGGGCGCCAAAATTCCCGGGTTCCGAGAAATCCTTGTCCCCCTTCGATTTGATCATGATCTGACTGATAACACCTATGAATGGATAGGGAATTATTATTTTTTCTCCAGAGGTTATACTATTTGGACTGGATAGTTTGTTGTAAGTCGCCAAACCTCCAGCCAAAGCTGGATTACCCATCATGGTCTCCGCTATAGAATCCAAAGTCTCGCCATCTTTTACTGTTACAGTGATGGTCTCGGGGTCATTACCGTCCTTTTTTGGACTCTGAAGCTCCGACCATGGAAAACTTTTGAAATATTCGCTTTTCATGGTTAGAGGAGGTTTGACTTCTTCTATCGGAGGTAATGGCGGAGGCTCATCTTTCTTTTGAAAGTAGGCGCACCCTGGAAAAAGAGCGCAAACAACCAACAATGACAAAAACGAGAGGAATCGGCTCATTAAGATCCTCCTGAAAAGGTGACCGACTTCAAAAGTTACCTCGGTCAAGGTGCAGCGGGACCTGTCGACCTGTCGGCGTGGGCCCCGAATCTCGAAGCGGATTGCTGAGAGTTGTCTTGTTGAACCCGCCACTTGGATATAAGGTTGTCGACCTGACCCCTTGTTTCGCTTGGAACATAGGCCAGAAGTTTGTACGTCACGCCTTCTATTGGAAGAGCCAGAGCGGAAGATCTTACAGCCTGCCACTCGGGAGCGGCTACAAGCGCTACCTGAACACAGGAAGCCGCGATTATGAACCCGGTAACAACTCCCATTACCGCGCCCATGACCCTGTCCAGCCAACCAAGGCGGGTGAAATCCAAGACTGCCTCAAGAACGCGCCTCAGAATCACAAAAATGACCTGCGCGAGTATAAAGACAAGAACCATGGATATTATAGTCGCAATCTGCGGATTAAGAGCGGACAATTTCAGGAGTTGACTCTGAACCACTGGATAATATTTGGTCGCTGCCCACACCCCTACAGCTAATCCGGCTAATGCAGTCAATGACCTTACGAAACCTTTCCAGAAACCCATGATAAAAGTAATCAAGATAGTTGCCAGGATAAAGATGTCTATTGGATTACTAGCTTCTATAAAACTCATATATCAACTCACCCGGGTTGACGGAAAAGATCTCAAAAACATGGCCCAATCAGCTAACAGATCGAACAAAATCAATCAAAATTCCCGACGCCATCTCCGAATAGCTTGGTCGATCTGAACGCATCGCCAAGTTGGCATGTTTTCTTCTATTATCATATCAATAATTTGTCAACAATTATTAAAGTATTTTATAGTATCTGCCCTTCTTGGTCGCACAAAAAAAAGCAATCTTTGGCGTACCCCTTCAGAAACACTCCCGTTTGCTCTGTAAATCCTTGATCAAATAAAATGTCTGTGTCGCTGGATCGGACTCCATGGATCAGGTCGAACCAGGACACGACCGTTCGCTACGAATCTGATTACCTACCCGGAGTCAATTCGCTTGAGGAATTTCCCAGAATTCTTTCCGGGGACAGGCCAGATTGTTGAGAACTGTCCTTATTTTCAACTCCCAGGGTCGCAATCTTCGATGTTATTGACTCCCGGCTTTTTTCGTCCACAGTTAGGGCTAGAGCCTTCCTGTAATCTTCACGAGCAAGGCCAATTTCTCCCTTGCTGAGGTAAACTAAAGCGCGATTTTCAAAGAATGATGGATTTGAAGAATCGATTGAGATAGCCTTGGTATAGTCTTCATAGGCCCGTTCAAAATTTCCCATTTCGTGGAAAAGTAGTCCACGATTATTGTAGCATATTGAATCACTTGAGTTTAGCGTTATCGCCTTGTCATAATCCTCCATACTTTTTTCTATTTTTTTCAGTTTATAATATGTGTCCCCACGAACTCTAAATATTTCTGAATTGTTAGAGTCAACCTCAATGCCGCTATTAAAATTTTCAAGCGCCTTTTGGTACTGGCCAAGCTTGTAATATGTTAAGCCAAGATCCCTGAGTATTCGCAAGTTATTCGGATCTATTTTGAGGCCAGTATTCCAAATTGCGATGGCGTTTTTTGCATTACCGAGACGGTAGTTTTCCAGGCCCTGATTGTAAAGTTCCTGCACATAGGAGATTCTCAGCCGGTCTATTCTCTGATCGAGGTCCTGAGTGTCGCCTTTCTTGCTTAGTGCGCTTCTCAATTTGACGTACGAATCAAGAGCCTTTTCATAATCTTTCTTGGCTTCGTAAACTTCCGCCAGGGCTTTTTGGGAGGTTATGAGGTTCTTATTTATCGTCAACGACACTTTCAGGTTCTTGATAGCCTGCTCATAATCACCTTTTTCTTTGTAGATCAAACCTAGCGTGGCGAAAACAGCAGCGTCTTTTCTTCGTTGGCCGACCACTGACTCCAGATCAGTGAGAGCTAGATCATATTCACCTTTACGATACCTGGCTATTCCTCTATTTACCTGTGCCTGGAAATAGTCGGGCTTGATTTCCAAGGCTCGAGTGTAATCACGGATCGCATTGTCGTATTCGCCCTTTCGCTTGAAACCAACTCCCCGATTGTTGTACGCGTAGTGGTCCACCGGATCGATCTCTATAGCCTTGGAGAAAAGATTAATAGCCTCATCAAGTCTACCCTGAGCGAGCGCATCAAGACCCTGATTGTACGGTTCCACGGCCTCTTGTTGAGCGCAAACAACCCCATAAACGCCAATGACAGCAACCATCGCCAAGCAATAAAACCCTTTTTTCATGCCTTCTGAAAACCTCTTGAATCAAATTGCTTTTGGAAATTCATGATTTGCCAAACAGAATACAGATGTGGATTAGACATCTTCTCCCGTTCCTTAACCTTTACATTAATAATTACATAATAGTGTCGTTAAAACAACAATATATATTGTGTAAATCATAATTAACGCAATATTTATAGTTAACATCAATCTATTTCATATTTTTACTTGACAAGCTAAAAATGACATGTTAAAGCCGCATGTCATTCAAGCCCAATAATGGGCTGAATTAAAACGTCTTAAATTTTGTCGCATATTTAAACGGCTACTTGAAGGACGTTAAACAAAAGGAGGATCAGGTATGGCGCTAAGAGTTGTCGCTATCTTCGCGTTTCTCACCACGCTCTTTTTCACGTTTTCAATAGTTCCGGGAATCGCAGGTGGCCCGCCTATGGAAGTCGCTCCATACTGCGCGCCCGCTCCTTGCGCTCCACCCACATGCGGTCCCATGGGCCCTCCATCACCTTTTGGAATTTGTGGAGCTTTACTTGGAGCCTGTACGAATATTTGCGGGGCGGCTATAGGGATCCCATCCGCTATAATGGCCGGCATACTAGCTCCAGCGCCTAAGCTTCCAATATTTAGACGGAATTTTTGCGCTCCACCCCCTTGCGCTCCGCCAGTTTGCCAACCTCCGGTATGTGGCCCCCCTGTCTGTGGCCCGGCCCCGTGTGTTCCTGCTGGGATTACAAAATGCAAACCGCCTCGATCTTATATCAGGCAAGGCGCTGTCTCTAACCCCTCGACAGCTCCATACCCGATCATGATGGCAATGCCAGCGCGAGCGTCATACGATTTAAAAAGTGACCTCCCCGGAGGGCTAAAAATAGTAGCGAGTATTATGGAGGTCCCTTTGAACCTTGTTTCCGGAAGACTTGTGTCGACGGATTCCGGTCCATTAATGGGACAACTGGCGGGATCTCGACACGGCCAGACCGCCTTGACCGGTCAGTACTGGTAGCGGCTTTAGGCGACAACTCGGAGTCAACACTGTGACTTAAAAGTCCCTTTTTGAAAATCGAACCTTTGCTTAACACTCAAAAAACCAGGACAACCCTCTTTCTTCATCAACTATTTGATGATCCCAACATAACACCCCATGGAGCCCGGCCAGGCTTCCATTAACCAACCAAATTTTTCCTCCTAATCATTGGGGACGATTTTCGTCCCCGTTCTTTTTATATTCAGGCGGGTCTTGACATATTGAAATGAGTGACCATCTGTTAAATCAGATAACCGAAAAGCTTTCTTAAAGAAAGCTCAATTCCATCACACTGAAAGGAGGACTTTAAGAAATGCGTGGCCTCATTCCCTGGAGATGGAAAGAAGGTCAAAGCGCTCCCGAAAGTGCCCTGACTGAATTTAGGAAAGAGGTTGATGATTTGTTCAACCAGTTTTTAGGAAGATCCGGATTACCTTCGTACTTTTCGGGAGGGTTCAATCCACCTTTCGACATTTCTGAGACCGATGAAGAAATACTTGTTAAATCGGAGTTGCCGGGTGTAGACCCCAAAGACATTGAGGTAAATATCACAGGTTCCACTCTGACGATCAAGGGAGAAAAAAAAGAAGAGCGTGAAGAGAAGACAGAAAACCTACACCGAGTTGAAAGATCCTTTGGGCATTTTTCACGTTCGATAACCCTGCCGGCTGAAGTAAGAGAAGACGAAATTGAGGCCAACTTCAAGAATGGCGTATTGAACCTCAAGCTGCCCAAGGCTGAAGCAAGCAAGAAGAAATCAATAAAAATCGAAGTTAGTTAACGTGATTGGCTGGGCATGACAAACTTTTCGCCCAGTCAATCATAATAAAATTACAGACTCTAAGAGTCTTAACGCTATAGGTCTGTTTAACAGACTCAAAATGGAGGTGACACCATGTCATTTTGGGACATACAGAGAGACCCATTATTCGGCGAATTTTCTCGTCTTCAGAGAGATATGGCAAATGTTTTGTCTTATCTTAATGACAGGGGAACTCAATCTTCGGGCGCTTCCCCGGAGAGATCACGTCTCTTTCCGCCGATGAACGTACAAAAACAGGACAATAATTATCAAATAACGGCGGAAATCCCAGGCGTCAATGTTAACGAGATCGACCTGACCGTTCAAGGCGACACTCTAACCATTAAAGGTGAAAGGAAACCTGAAGTTGTTGGAGACAATGCCAGTTATCACAGGCGCGAGCGGTCATGTGGAGCTTTCCAGAGAAGCATAACACTGCCGGAAAAGGTAGACCCCGACCGAATTGGCGCCAATTACAAAAACGGAGTTCTCGTCATTAGCTTGCCCCTGGATGAAGCGACTGGTCCGCGCAAGATAGCCGTTACCGCAGAATAAGCGACTGGAGGAAAATTCCGATGGCGAATCAAGAAATGCAAGTTGTGGACAAGAAGGAACTGGCTCCCGAAAGCGCGGAGCTGACAAAGAATGGTGTTTATTTTACGCCCGCTGTTGACATCTTTGAAACTACCACTGAGCTTACTGTCGTTGTTGACATGCCGGGGATACATCCGGATGATGTGGAAATCGACCTTCGCGAAAATATACTAACGATAGTAGGAGAGTCAAAAGGGGAACAATCCCTGGGTGAAGATTTGCTTGTTGAGTACAGATCAGGAGGATATTACAGGAATTTTAGAGTCAATGACCTCGTTGTTCATGACAAAATAGCCGCTTCAATGACTGACGGAGTGCTCACCCTTAAACTTCCTAAGTCTGCAAAAGCAGCGCCTCGTAAAATTCCAGTGGTTACTTAATATCCGTCATACCTCCCACACCCGGAATGTGGGACGTATTTTTCTGACCCGTAACTTAAATCTGAGATTATTTATTGTCCAGTTTCATTTTCAGTAATTCTCCCAAGGTTCCAAAGGAACTTTTGGTTTCTCCGGACATCAAGTAATTTCGGGCCTGATTCTTTTCCTCGGTATTCTGAAGAGCCTTCAGACTGAGGGCTATTTTCTGAGTCTCTTGGTCAACTGCAAGGACAGTCACTGTGATGTCTGAGTCAACAGGGTATTTCTTTCTGAGTTCCCTAGGACTAAAATCTCCTATTTCAGAAGTTCGGAGTAGCCCTGTTTTGGAACCGGGTAGATCGACAAATATACCGTAGTCTTTCAAAGACTGTACTTTCCCCGTCAAGATCGCCCCTTCCATGATCTCCGGCGCTGGCCCATCAGAACCACTGGAGTCGCGGTCGGTAATCAATTCAAGCCCAATCCGTCTTGCTTCGGGATCGATCGAGATCACCCTCACATTAACTGATTCTTGGCTATTTATGACTTCCTTGGGGTGATTAATCCTGCGGCCTCGACCGAGATTCGATATGTGAATCAGTCCTTCAATACCGGGCTCCAACTCGATAAAGGCTCCGAAATTTGTCAACCGGGTTACAACACCTGAAGTTTCAAAACCTTCTGAAAACCTATTTGACGCCGAATCCCACGGATTATCATGGGCCTGTTTCAGGCTGAGTCCAATTCTTGTTTTTTCCCAATCCAGCCCAGTTATTTTAACTAAGATCTCGTCTCCAACCGACAGAACATCATCAACCGATTGTATCCTCGCCCATGCTAATTCGGACATTGGGATCAGGCCTTGCGGGCCTCCTATATCCACGAAAGCCCCAAACGGAGCCAGTTTTCGAACTACCCCGCCAACAATGTCGCCTTCGCGTAGTGTTTTCTTCAATTCATCAATCTTGTTTTTTCGATCTTCCTCAAGAGTTTCTCGTCGCGACAAGACAATGTTTCTGCCTTTTTCGGAAAATTCCATTATTCGGAACAAGAACTTCTTGCCCAGGTAGTCTTCCGGTGAACCACCGGATGTAATGTCGATTTGTGAATACGGGCAAAAGGCTTGCCTTCCAAAAATATTGACGCTGTAGCCACCCTTGCGTTCTTCCGTAACCGATCCTTCCACCGGGATTCCGCTTCTTTGGGCTTCGCGTATCGCGTCTTCTGAGGCCGCTTGTGTCATCTTTACGCTCAGAACTATATCTCCATCACGCTGTGTAATCACATAGGCCGTAATGGGATCTCCTACCTTCAGAGACAATTCCCGGTTGGGATCAAGAAGTTCTTCCTTGGAAATAGCGCCTTCACTTTTAGCGCCAATGTCTACGAAAACCCACTCGTCTCCAATTGAGACTATATTTCCAGTAATTTTGTTGTCTCGTCGAGCATTACTGTCAACCTTCGTAGACGCCTCAAAAAGCGAGGCAAAATCTTCTTCCTGATCACCGTTAAGACCGTTGGATTGCGACTGTGAATCTTTTATTTGAGCCATTTGAGTCCGAAAGCCTTTCCCTGAATCATGTGACGTGAATATTTACCCTGTTTTCTTAATCCTTGCAAGCATGCTCGTTGAATGCTATTTTAACGGCCAACCACAAAGGCTATTCTGATTCATTTAATACCAAAACAACCAAGAATTCGCCCAAGACAAGAGGCTGATTTTTTTTGTAACTATTGTCGCAACATGTTGGGGGCTGCGTAAGGTTCTTTTTTAAACAGCGGCGCTACTTTTCAAATAATGAGGCGTTTATGCCATTTCTCAGAAGAAATGAAATTGGTTGGAATGAGAGATTCCGCAGATGTGTTTATTTTTTCCTGCGCGATGAGCTTGACGGTTTAATGATAACCGAGGGGCTTATCAAATCCTATCAAACATTCAAGGACAGCGGAACACCGTATCCTTTTGTGGAGATGAGGGAACTCAAACCCAGAGCCCGGTTTGTAGGTCAGGAGTACAATCTTCACTCACATTTCATGGTAGTATTCAACGAAGGGACAATGCCTAACTCCGCAAAGAACTACCTTCATTTTTTTGATTCCAACAAAGTGACCAAAGAAAATCTTGTCAACCTGGCCATTTTCGACCTTAAGGGACTTTTCAACCAGAAGATGCGATTTTTTGAGGACACAGCCTTCCCAATACTTCTTCGGGAAGTTATGAAATCCGACTATGCGGTCATGATCCAGCAAGATCCGACCATTAAGACAAGATATAGATATGGATTGACACACTTTCACGTACGGATTGATTGGCCGGTAGCTCAGGCAGCGGAGGATCTCGGAAAGTATCTCCGGTACATTTCCAAAGACCTCTATGAAAAGGGAGATAAACCTGGAGAGCTGACTCAACAGAAATTATATGAGTATTACGGTTTCCATCATACGGTTGGTGGCAGAAGAACTGCGGCGCTGGTGGCTGCGAGGTATTTGGCCAGATTCGATTTCATTTCTACGGTATATATTTGTTCTTCGGAGGCGAGAACATTGTTCCGGTTGGCTGAGCAGGGAATATCGAAATATGCCCTGATCAAACTCAGTAATCCGGAAATCAAAGAGCTTGCCGGTGAGCTTGAAATGGAGCAGACGGATTTTATAAGTTCATATCTTATTGACAAAACCGATGAATACGGCGTTGGGATCTTTCTGGTGACTTATGATCATAATGAGCATTCGATTCCACCGTCGGATGGTAAGCTTCGAGACCTGAATCCCGATTACCAGTGGCTAAATGTCGACCTGCAACTGTTGGTTCCCCCACCTTCTGTCGGAGAAGCTAGACCAATTCACCTGTCTAGAGTATACGCCTGATTTTTTTGATTCCGCAAAGGCTCTCAGTCAATTTCCGTCCCGGTGGTAGTCATGGTTATTTTACCATGCTTAACGCCCCGTGTCGAAATGAGGAGTTCACCTGTCTTTCTTACCTGCTCCGACTCACCTCTGAGAATCAGCACTTCAAGACAGTTGTGGGCGTCTAAGTGCACATGAATTGCTGATATTATTATATTGTGCGTCTTGTGCTGTATTTCCGTCAGTTTCTGCGCCAGATCGCTTTGTTCATGGTTGTAGACGACAGTCACCGTGCCCACCACTTCATGTCCTGG
>JAZDKD010000667.1:0-2090 GCA_043803345.1 Pseudomonadota bacterium | reverse complement strand
AAACATACCACAAGCAAGATTGGTAGCGTGGGCAAGTCCACCGGGTAATCGTCCCAACCATATATAGCCAGTTTTGTATGCCGCAGAAGTCACTCCGCCAGCGGCAGCAAAAAACCCCATGAGGATAAACAGGGGAATGGGAAGGAGTTCCCAGGATGCCACCTTCATATAAGGGAAAATCTTTAAACTCTCGAACATAGTTTCCCATCCAAACATGACCCACATCCCCGTAATGCCCGCTGTCCCAAGAGAGACGGCAATAGGCACTTTTAAGAGTATAAGTATGACCACCAATCCCACCCCATATACGATTGCAGCGAGAGGAGCCTCCATCCTTTTCCCTACCTGCCTTCCCGTTTTAGAAATGTGACAATTGAATCTTTAAGTTGAAAGAGAAGAATACCGATGTATAGAACGACACCCACAGGGACGAACCATTTGAATGGCCAAATTGTTAGCAACTCCCCTGAAACAAAAGCAGTCTCACCGCTTCCATAAGCCTGGATGGCTGTTTCCAAACCCGCCCAGAAAAGTATAATGGCGAAGAAGATATTGACTATAAAGACAAAGACATTGATGACCCTCCGCGACTTTATGGGGAGATGCTCGAAGATGACACCACAATCCACATGCAGTCCCTTGACCTGGGTCCAAGCCAAACCGAAAAAGGTGGTAATGACAATCAAAAGTTCAGCAATGTTCACCGCGGCGAAGAGATCTTTACCCGCGAAAAATCGTCTTCCTGTGCTAAGAGTAATGACAATGATGATCACGCCCAAACTAAGTGATCCGATCAAAGACATCGCCCAAGAAACTTTTTCGGTTTTCCTATGAAATTCACCAATACCATTCGCCATCTTCATCTCCCTTTAAATAATCGTCATGTTGTTTGTTTTCGGCATCTTAAGAATTTTCAGATTACTCAAAAACGCCCTCGGCGTAGAGAGCGGCAAACTCTTCGTCTGACATCCCTAGTAACTCATTACAGACATATGCGGTATGCTCTCCCAAGCATGGGCCAGGCATCTCAAACCTTGAGGGTGTCTTCGATAGCCTAAAGGCATAGCTCTGGTATACATGCCGCCCCATAACAGGGTGATTGAGGTATCGCAAAAATTTGCGATGAATAAGTTGCGGACAATCGAATAGTTCCGGGGGGGTCCTGACCACTCCAGCAGGGACACCCTTATCTTGGAGCGTGTACATCACTATCTCAGGTGTAAAGTTTATGGTCCATTCCCCTATCAGTCGATCGAGCTCGTCCTCATTCTTTTTTCTATCAGGAAATGTCCGAAACCTTTGATCGCTTACCCACTCTGGTCTGCCAACGGCAAGGCAAAAGTTTTTCCACTCCCCTTCATTGGTAACCGCAATTGCACACCACCTATCCTCGCCCTGACATCGATAGATACCATAAGGCGCATAGGAATGATGTCGGTTGCCCATACGCGACTGCACCCGGCCACTCACTGTATAATCTAAGAGAGCAGGATCCAGTGTTTGCAGCCCGCACTCCAACTGGGAAAGTTCTATGTATTCCCCCTTGCCGGTCCTACGCCTCTTGATCAGTGCAGCACATATCGCTGCGATACCAAGACTTGGGGCCATAAAGTCGGTAAAGGCCCCGTAACCATATACAGGTTGTCTGTCAGGCCAACCCAAGACCTCGTAGAAGCCTGACAGACCTGCAAGGTTGGTACCAAGACCTGGATGGTGTGCATGAGGGCCCGTATTTCCCTGCATGTTCGCACTGAGCATGATCAAACCCGGATTCAATTTTTTGACCTGCTCGTAACCCACTCCCCATTTCTCAACCACCCCTGGTGCAAAATTTTCTATGAAGACATCACACCATACGATCAGCCTCTTTAAAACATCAATCGCTTTAGAATGGCGCATATTCAAAGCTAAGCTATACTTGTCGCTATTGTAATCGGTCCACCATCCACTCCGGTCCAGTCCTGGGACTTTATCTTTAAATGGCTGAGAGACCCTCAAGAAAACCGAAATCGTAAATGATAACGCTGTACGTGAAGCACAAAAATACCTACTTTTAAATAATAAACAACAAGCAATTGAAGACTCATTAC
>JAZDKD010000666.1:0-2340 GCA_043803345.1 Pseudomonadota bacterium | reverse complement strand
TGATCACGACACCGGTTTCGTTGTAGGTTCAGCTGGCCTAGTTCTTGGCACGACGAACGGAGGGCAGTCATGGACCAGCATTTTCAGCGGGACGAGCAATGACTTAACAGGCATCTCTTTCACAATTGGTGGCATTGGAATCATAGTCGGCAAAGCAGGCACAATTCTGAAGACAACCAACGGCGGCCAGAGTTGGTTTGCGCTGTGCAGTGGTACCTCATCTGACCTGCGGGGGGTATCCCTACCCAATTCAATGGTTGGAATTGCTGTTGGCTCGTCGGGTACAATCCTACGGACAACAAACGGTGGAACGACTTGGACTCTGCAATACTCCTCCCCGAGCTTGGACTTGATAGCCGTTGCCTTCGTTGATACAAACGTTGGCGTGGCAGTTGGCACTGGTGGAACAGTACTCCGTACAAACAATGGTGGTGTTGTTTCTGTCGAGGAACCACGCGATGAGCCTCACCCTATGACTATCAGGTTGGAACAGAACTATCCAAATCCTTTTAACTCTAGTACCAACATTCAATTCAGAATTCACAATACAGCGCATGTGAACCTAAAGGTGTTCAATATTCTCGGTCAGGAAATTGCAACGCTAGTTGATGAGGAGGTGTCTGCTGGCGTACATTCAGCCTCATGGAGTTCAGGAAAAGCATCAAGTGGTGTTTACATCTATCGGATGCAAACTGGTAACATCATCCTAAGCCAGAAGATGGTCCTCCTTAAGTGAACAGTCGGCAGCCCACCTAACCAGAGGCTGCTGCTGCTGCTAATGACCACCACCGTCAATTAAGGAGTAATCAGTTGCAAGCCAAGTTGCTTTGCTTGTTACTGCAATCCTTCAACTTATCTGCCGCCAGATAGGGTTGTTGTTCTCATGCTAAGTTGGAGATTTTCGTGAAAATACTCGTATCCTTCTAATAGTAGTTTTCTTTCTTCTTCTTCAAGAATTCTCAGATCACGAATATTGAGTTTGTTAATTGGGATGTTTGTGTTTACGTAATAAATGTAGTCTTTGACTTGAGAGTACTTTGACATTAATTTTTCACTTTAGCTTTAGCTCTTTTTGAATTATTCGTTTTTTTTCTCGGAATTTTATGTCCTTCAATTTTTGACGAAATTTCTACCGCTTTTTGAGCTTTATCTAAAGAAAATTTTGGCTTGTTCATAATGTTTTCTTCCTTTGGAAAAAATATAGTGAATTTTTTATTGAGTTTAAATTTCGAAATCGTGCATGCAAGGCGCTGCTGCTAATAACCACATTCGTCAAATTAGAATATTTTCGAACTCATCCCCTTTTATTGATGGTGACCAAAAAGTCCTTTCCTGCCCGCCCATTCGTATTTCGTGAGGCAGGCGGGGTGAACCTTTGTGCCTTAGAGACTTAGTGGCTGATGTTTTGAATTTGCTTGATAATAAAGATTTTTATTTGCCACGAAGACACAAAGTCCCAAAGAACCACGAAGAATTCATCGCGAAGAGCCGCGAAGAAAATTAATCGTCTTCGGTTCTGCAACAGACACGCATGAGGATCGAAACCTGACAATTTTATATAAAAATCACACTTCGATCCGTCAGCCAACGGACTCAGTGTGACAAAAATAATTAGTTTTTGGTAACCCTTGGATTTAGGGGTTGTCCAAAGGACTCTCCATAGGAGCACTTCGTGCCTTCGGAGAGTTTAAATATCAAAAAAAAAATCTGCGAAAATCCGTTTAACTTGCCTGCTGGAACAGGTCCGTATTATCTGTGGTCTATTTATTAAAATTTGGGTTCGCTTGATTTCGAACATTCTTGTAAAGCAAAACCGCAATGCTTAAATTTGTATAGTAATTTTGGAAGAAATCTTGATGAAATTAGAATTTTCAAAAACGTCATCTTGTAGAATCTATTGAATATTCCTATCAATTTTCTATCCAGCAGTAGAAAAACAAAATCAAATCACAAAAAGCAGCAGAGGAAAAAATGTCAGATTATACTAAAAAAATTTTGACAGAGGTAAAGGCAAAAAATCCAAGTGAACCTGAGTTTCATCAGGCAGTTGATGAGGTTACTTCATCTCTTGGACCGGTTTTCGAGAGACATCCCGAATATCGCTCGGCAAAAATTTTAGAACGAATGGTTGAACCTGAAAGAGTTATTATATTCCGTGTGCCATGGATGGATGACCGCGGCGAAGTTCATGTTAATCGCGGATTCAGAATAGAAATGAATAGTGCAATTGGCCCTTACAAAGGTGGGCTGCGATTTCACCCTTCTGTGACTCTTGGCATTCTCAAATTTTTAGCATTTGAACAGGTTTTTAAGAATAGTCTAACAACCCTGCCTATGGGC
>JAZDKD010000665.1:0-9369 GCA_043803345.1 Pseudomonadota bacterium | reverse complement strand
GAGTTAATGAATACTTCCAGTTCGCAAACCGGTTTTAAGATAGTGCTTGGCGTTGATAAACAGAAGTTCACCATCAAAAGGGCAATAATCTATGACGCTATTGGCAATTACAACCGGTTTGATCTTTTCAACATAACCTTCTTGAAATCAATTCCTGATTCGCGTTTTGACCTCAAGGCGGCTAATAATTAAAGGTTAATTTTCAGATACGAGGTCATCTGTCCCCTTTGAAAAATATTAAACATTTTAGCCTCAGTAGCTTGGGCTGTCCGAAAAATCGGGTTGATAGCGAAAAAATCCTTGCAGTTCTTATAACTGAAGGATTTGAGCATACTCAAGACCAGGAACTAGCTGAAATAATTGTGATTAATACCTGCGCGTTTATCCAGCCCGCCGTTGAGGAGTCCATTGCGGCGATTTTGGACAGCGCCGCCTCAAACCCCGAAGCTTATCTGATCGTCGCAGGTTGCCTGCCGTTAAGGTATGGTGAATCTTTAAAAGATTTACTTCCTGAGGTTGATCTCTTCCTGAGCCCTTATCAGATCAATATGATTCCGGAGATGATCCGGTCATCCCACTCCAGCAAGAAAACAGGCGATCTTTTTCGCGAACGCTTGAACTCCCTAGCGTGTTCATATTTGAAACGAGAACTTGATATTCGTTTTTCGGCCAATACCAACGATGGCTGCTCTCTCCCAAAAAAGGGTTTGAACAGAGTTCTCTCAACCCCGGGTTACGCATATTTGAGAATTTCCGATGGGTGCAACCACGGCTGTAAGTTTTGCGCCATACCTCTAATAAGAGGAAGGTTAAGGAGTGAATCCGTAAATGATCTCGTCCGCGAAGCCGCCGGGTTGGCTGATTGCGGAGTGAAGGAAATTGTTTTGATTGCGCAAGACCTTACATCATATGGACGGGATCTTGGCATAAAGGATGGGCTCGCACGATTATTGGAAAAGCTAGAATTAATCAGTGGGATTGAGTGGATAAGACTCATGTACCTTTATCCGAGTGGAATCACGCCCGGACTGACGTACATGATCAGGGACTCAAGCAAAATACTGCCTTATTTGGACGTGCCCATCCAGCACATATCGGAAAAAGTTCTCAGGTCTATGGGGCGTCCGTGGAATGGCCTTAAGATTCGTAAGATGATCGAATCGTTTAGGTCTCAAATCCCTGGAATATCTATCCGAACAACGCTGATGGTTGGATTCCCAACTGAAACTGAAGATGACTTCGCCATGCTCGAAGATTTTGTGAAACATTCCGAGATTGATCATGTAGGCGTTTTTAAATATTTTCAGGAAGAAGGATCTCCCGCTGAAAAACTGGGAGACCCAATACCTAAGAAAACCAAGAATTCCCGAGCAAGGAAACTCCGTTCCATTCACTCAACATTCGTTAAGAAAAAAATGAAAAAGAGAGTTGGCAAGATTGAAACAGCAATAGTCGAAGGCTTTTCTGAAGAAACAGAAATGCTCTTACAGGGGAGAACCTGGGATCAGGCCCCCGATGTCGATGGCAAGCTGTACATAACTGACGGTGAGGCGAATGTGGGGGAAATCGTCAAGGTGTTGATTACTGAAACCAAGGGGGTTGATCTCTTTGGGGAAATTAAGAGATCGTGATGTTCTAAAGGGCAATGGTCGTCTATAACGACGTAATTCCAGTGAACAAAAGATCACTTTGTAAGAGTTCGATCGTACAAGAGGCGTTGTCGAACGCCCCTTGATTGATCTGACTCTCTCGATGTAATTTATTAATAGAGGTTTTTCATTCGAGTCTTGGGAGGAGCTTTTTTAGCCGCTTTTGCATTTTGCTGAACAGCTTGATTTTCATTTTGCTGATTCGCTGCATAGTAGTCAGTTTGCTGATATCCGGCCGAATCATAATAGGGTGAATAGGAATCGGTGGAATAAGAACCCGTGGATCCTCCTGACCAGGAGGGAAAACAACCCGCTCAGCTACCTGCGGCGATTCCAGTGAGCGTTAGCGTTGAAATAATTATGGCCAAAAAGACTATGGTTCTTTTTCCCAAACCTTCCTCCTTATTTGAATCCATGGCTAAACGGGATTGAATCTTTTTACAATCATTTATTTTAAACTTTTTTTCGAATTCCGTATACATAAATTGTTCAACAAGCGCTAAGAGTAGCATTTACAGTATGTCGAAAAGAATTATTAAATTCCTATACATTTATAACCGCTAACTTCATTGGATTAATTGGATTTAAGTTATGCCACTTGACGGTATAAATTGGAATGAATTAAACTAATAAATTGGCTTAGTAGTTTTGCGCCCCACATAAACAGAAAAATTTTAATAATTTTTCGACATGGAGAAAAACAGATGGAAGCGCTTGGTATGTGTCTGGGGGCTTCAACCCTGAGTATTTGTCGAGTTAAACGTGACGAAAAAGGTATCTCAGTGATGAGCGCCTCGACCATAACTCATGAAGGGAACCCCAGAAAAACACTGCTGGATGCCCTCGAGAAAATACCCGATATTAGGAATCTTCCTCTTGCGGTGACCGGACGAAAATTCATCAACTTTATAAAATTAACCACCATTTCCGAACCCGAAGCGGTAGAAATGGCTGTCAATTTCTCTTTGCCCGACAAAACCAAATATAGGGTGGTAGTGAGCGCCGGCGGAGAAACTTTTATGGTTTATCATCTGGACGAAGACAATAAGATCCAGGCGATTCAAACTGGTAACAAATGCGCTTCGGGGACAGGTGAGTTTTTTCTTCAGCAAATAGGAAGAATGAATCTTGATCTTCAGGACGTTAAGGAATTGGGCATTTCAGACCATCCTCACAAGGTCTCCGGCCGCTGTTCGGTTTTTTGCAAGAGCGATTGCACTCACGCTTTGAACAAGGGCATTCCCAAAGACCAGGTAGTCTCGGGCCTTGCGATGATGATGTCCAGCAAAATTGTTGAACTTTTAAAAAAACTGCCCAAAAAATCCGTTGCGCTTGTAGGTGGTTCGTCTCTCAACAGGACAATGACCCACTACCTTGAACAGGAAATAGAAGATTTGTTGATTCCTGAACAGGCCCCATATTTTGAGGCTATGGGGGCCGCTATCTGGGCATTGGACAACCCGACGGTAAATTATTCCGGGGTAGACAAAGTCTACGAAGAAAAAGGTTCAGCGTTCTCTTATCTCCAACCTCTGGAAAATTTTCGCCACATGGTCAGCTTTAAGGATCGTCCAAGAGGAGTCGCCTCAAACTCAGATGTAGTGATTTTAGGACTCGATGTTGGTTCTACCACTACCAAGGGTGTAATCATGAGGAGAAGCGATAAAGCCATATTGGCCGCCGATTACCTGAGAACCGACGGTGACCCTGTTGGAGCTTCCCGAAATGTTTACCGGAGTCTATTGGAGCAAATCGACTGTGAACTAAAAATAGTAGGTCTTGGCGTCACTGGATCAGGAAGGCAGATCGCCGGCCTGCACGCAATGACTGATGGAGTGATTAACGAAATTATCGCTCATGCCGCTGCGGCTGTTCATTTCGACAAAGAAGTTGACACGATTTTTGAAATCGGTGGACAGGACGCGAAGTACACCTACATCACCAACGGCGTGCCGAGTGATTATGCGATGAATGAGGCTTGCAGCGCGGGGACAGGATCATTTCTTGAAGAGTCAGCAAAGGAAAGCCTCGGCCTGAAGGTCACGGAAATTGGCCCAGTCGCGTATTCCGGGCCCAATCCACCAAATTTTAACGATCAATGCGCCGCATTCATAGGTTCTGATATTAAAAACGCCGCGCAAGAGGGAATACCTATAAATGACATTGTTGCGGGACTTGTTTATTCAATTTGCATGAATTATTCCAACAGGGTCAAAGGAAACAGGCCGGTCGGGAAAAAAGTCTTCATGCAGGGAGGGGTATGCTACAACGAGGCCATTCCAGCGGCTATGGCCGCCTTGACCGGCAAGGAAATAGTTGTTCCACCGGAACCGGGCCTGATGGGAGCCTTTGGCGTGGCGCTGGAAGTTAATCGAAGATTAAATCTTGGACTCATGCGTGAGGACAAATTTGATCTTAAACAGCTCGCGAATCGTGAAGTTATTTACAAGAAGCCTTTTATCTGCGGTGGGGGAAAAGAGAAGTGTGACCGCCGCTGCGAAATAGCCCGAATAGAACTTGAAGGAAAAACATATCCTTTTGGTGGAGCATGCAACAGGTATGTGAACCTGATCAAGAACTTGCAGTTTGACACCAAGAATTTGGACATGGTGGACTATCGTCAGAAGTTGGTATTTGAATCCTTGGAAGAGGGAAAAACGTCTGACGGTAGACCGGTCATTGGAATGAACAGGTCATTTCTGGTAAACACTTATTTTCCCCTCTTTAACCGCTTTTTCACTGAACTCGGGTATCGGGTCGCGCTTCCTGACAAATTGGACCCTGAAGGGAGTGATCAGCAGGGGGCGGCTTTCTGTTTTCCCGTAGAACTTTCTCACAGTTTTTTTTCCAATCTCATTCAAAAAGATCCTGACGTTTTCTTTTTACCGCATGTACGGGGTATCCCGACTGACGAAGAAAATCCCAACACATGCACGTGCGTGTTTGTGCAGGGCGAGGGATTCTACCTGACGAGCGCATTTGACCAGGTGAAAGCTAAAAAGGTCCTTCGTCCTTTCCTTGACATGAGTGGCGGCTTACCGTCCTGCAAGGATGGCTTCCTAAGCATGGCGCGGGAACTCGGTAAGACCAAGCTTGAAGGGATCAAGGCTTTCGAATCAGCCATTCAGGCTCAAAATGAATTTAGGGACCGACTGAAGGCCAAGGGAGCCGAGATCCTCAGAGAAATCGAAGCGTCTCCTGATACTACCGCTATTGTTCTTTTCGGGAGACCATACAATTCATTTGTCCCGGAAGCAAACAAAGGCATTCCTGTTAAACTCGCCTCAAGGGGATATCAGATCCTGCCGTTCGACATGCTTCCCTACGAAGATCAATCGATGGATGACGAAAAGACGATGTATTGGTCAATGGGCCGGATGATTCTGAAGGCCGGCCGTTTCGTCAAGAAGCATCCTCAGCTTTTTGGGGTTTTCATAAGCAACTTTTCGTGCGGGCCTGATTCATTCGTTGTCGGCTATTTCAGGGACGAAATGGGCAGGAAGCCCTCTTTGACCCTTGAGCTTGACAGCCACACTGCGGACGCCGGTCTTGAGACACGAATTGAGGCGTTTCTCGACATAGTTCACTATTACAGGGAACTTGAGGCTCAAAGCAAGATTACGTCTTTACGCAGGGAATTTACTGCCGCCTACACTGGAATGGTCGATGGAAAACCTTGTGTAATAACTCCTGATGGAAAATCCTATCCTTTGACTCATCCAAAGGTGCGTGTCGTTCTTCCGGCCATGGGACGATTCGCTCATCAGGCCCTCGTCCAAACATTCAAAAAGGTCGGGATCAACGCTTATGGGTTGCCACCGGCAGATGAAGAGGTATTGAAAATTGGTCGTGGAAATTCATCCTGCAAGGAATGTCTTCCTCTCCAGACTACTGTTGGATCGATGCTTCACTATTTCGACAAAGTCAGACCAGCAAACGAGATTACGGCCTACTTTATGCCCGGCGCAGCGGGTCCTTGCCGTTTTGGTCAATACAATGTTTTTTCACGACGTTTAATTGAAAGACATGAAATTCCCAACGCGGCCGTCCTTACCCTGAACGCTTCGAACGGTTATCTCGGACTCGGTGACAGGTTTACATTACCGGCGTGGAGAGCCATTCTGATTGGCGACGTGATGTACGAAATCTGGTCAACCATCATGGCAGCGGCAGAAGATCGCGATCAGGGATTGGAGATTTTTTTCAGAGAATGGAACAGACTTGTGAATGTGATTCACAAGTCTTGGAAAGATATAAAACGCCAGATTAGTTTATCCGCTGCTAAACTTTCAAAGATACCGTTGAAAGCTCCTTATGATGAGATACCAAAAATATCCTTGATCGGTGAGATTTACGTTCGGAACGACCCCATCTCTCTTCAGAAATTGGTGGAGAAGATGTCTGACCGTGGCTTCATTGTGAGGACATCCCAGACAAGTGAATGGATCAAGTATGTTGATTGGCTTATAAAAACAGGGATTGAGGGCGATTCTAGGGATGTTCCTTTCTGGATTCGTTACTTTGTCAAAAGACATTTTGACAAGAAGATCAGGAAACTGTTTGAACCTTCCGGATTGTTTTTTAAGGAGATACTTGAAGTTGGTGATCTGATAAAGGCCGGGGAGAGGTACATATCGCCCAAACTTACAGGTGAAGCCATCCTGACGGTTGGAGCCGCAATACATGAGATTCTTCATCCTTCTTGCGGTATAATTTCAATAGGACCTTTTGGCTGCATGCCCACAAGAGTTGCAGAAGCCATTCTGTCAGAAAAGTTTACGGTTGGCGAAAAGATTGTTTCAATGGGAGGTAATGGGTCAAGTCCCAATCTGGATAGCCCTATTTTCAAAAACCCGGGAAGGAAATTGCCCTTCCTCGCAATAGAAACTGACGGCAACGCTTTTCCCCAGATTATTGAAGCCAGAATTGAGGCTTTCTCTCTTCAGGCAAAGAGACTGCACGACAAAATGATGGTTGAAAGGCACTAAATTATCACAGATTCTAAACGAGAGACTGATCCGCCTCTTCCAACGCGAGCCAGGGGGGCTCGGGCAGAATTTTTGGCGGAACACAAGCTTGCGGAACTTGGATATAAAATTATAACCAGGAACTATTTCTGCAAATACGGTGAAATTGATCTGATCGCTGTCGAATCTGGAGAACTTGTTTTTGTAGAGGTTAGGTCGCGTCATTCCAGCGAGGCTTTAAATCCACTGTTTACACTTGATCAGCGTAAGATTAAAAGGATAATCAGAACTGCCAAATTTTATTTGTCAGGCAAAAATATAGATTCCCCGATGAGATTTGATTTTGTCATTGTAACGCTCGGCGCCACACCTGAATTTGAAATCATTCGGAATGCCTTTGACGCCCCGTAAAAATCCTATCGGGATTTACGGGTTTGAGTTGAAAACATGCCCATATTTGATGTTAGTCAAACACTGGACGAGTTGACACCCGTTTTCCCTGGTGATCCTCCTTTTTCAATATCCGCCGTGGTTTCTAGAGAGAATCATGATGAATTCAACTTGTCCCTTTTATCAATGACTACTCATACAGGGACACATGTCGACGCTCCCTTGCACTATCTTGACGGTGGAGGAACGATAGACTCCATACCCGCCGACATCCTTGTGGGGGAAGGTATTGTGCTGGACGTAAAAGACGCTGACATCATAACCAGGGCTATCCTTGAAAAATCACCATGGAAGAAAGAAACCCGCATATTCCTAAAAACTAAGCGCAGAGGCGAACCTCAGGGGAAAAAGTTAAATAAAAAATATCCTTATATCTCGGATTCCGGAGCGCAACTTCTGATTGAACGCGGCGTAAAACTTGTCGGTATTGATTGCATGTCCGTTGATAGGATTGACGATCAATATGCGCCTGTTCACAAACTTTTGCTGTCCTCGGGCATAATCATAGTTGAAGGACTTGATTTGGATGATGCGCCGATTGGAACCTGCCGAATTTACTGCTTACCCTTGAAGATTCGCGGAGGAGACGGGGCCCCGGCGAGAGTCTTCATAGAAACCTTTTGAGGCGTTCTGATGAAGGTTATCATACTTGGAAGTGGAACAGCTACCCCATCTCTTCAAAGAAATTCGTCTGGCCTGTTCATTGAAGCGGATGGAACAAATATTCTGGTGGATATGGGGCCGGGCACATTGCGAAGGATGTGCGAGGCTGGAATAGATTACAAAGATATTGACATTATCATGCTGACTCACTTTCACCCGGACCATGTGGTGGACTTCATTTCGTTTCTTTTCGCCTCTAATTACGCTTATGGCCCAATGAGAACTGATCCGTTTCATGTTTGTGGCCCTGTTGGCTTGAAAGAATTTCATGAGGATCTGATCAAAATCTTCGGATCATGGGTTATTCCCACCAACGATCGCATGACAATGCACGAAATGTCTTCAGATGGTCCCGATTCTTTGGAGATCAAGAAGTTGCAATTGACGTCGCGGCCTGCCGCTCATTCGTATCCATCCCTATCATACAGGATAGAAGCTGACGGAACATCCTTAACAATTTCAGGAGATACTGACGTATCCGAGGACCTCGCGCAACTAGCGAGAAAATCGCACACTCTAATTTGCGAATGCTCACTTCCCGACGGTATGAAAGTTCATGGACATCTAACTCCTTCGGAAGCGGGTTTAATAGCGACCAGATCAGAGGTTGAGAGGCTGATTCTAACGCACCTTTATCCTCCTTGCGAGTCAGTGGATATTGTGATGGATGCCCGGAAATGCTTCAAAGGAAACGTCATCAAGGCCGAAGATCTTATGACTGTCGATTTTGACAGTTGAAACACAATTCAGAATTCCGAGATCGCAGTAATTGTATTTGTTAACTGGCTCTTGTCGCCTCTCTTTGATGTTAGCAGTTGATTGCGCTTCTCCTACTCGTGTTGTAGGATATAATCATGAGTCAATCCGGTAAGCCTAAACGCTCCAGGGGTCTATTTTCCCTGTTATTCATAGTGCCCGTTATTCTTGTCATTCAAATCCCGATAGTAATGATTGGGGCAATTCTTGGCGCTTACCTGTCATATTCGCAGGATCTGCCGGAAATCCCTGATTTGAACTCGTATCAACCAAGGACAGTGTCGACTTTTTTCTCTGATGATGGCACGGTAATCGGTACATTTTTCAGACAAAGACGTTTTGTTGTCGATCTCAATCAAATCCCCAAAAATGTCATTAATGCGTTTCTAGCTGCGGAAGACGCGCGATTCTATGAGCACTTCGGAGTTGATTGGCAGGGCATTCTCAGGGCCATGGTAAGAAACATCATGTCTGGGCGGATAACCCAGGGGGGCAGCACTATCACCATGCAGGTGACCCGAAATTTTCTTTTGAGCAGAGAGCGGACTTATTCACGCAAATTTAAGGAAGTTCTCCTCGCTTCTCGCCTTGAGCAAATCTGGGGAAAAGACAAAATCTTGCATGTTTATCTTAATGAGATTTACCTTGGTGAAGGATGTTATGGCGTGGAGGCTGCAGCCAGAGGATACTTCGGCAAACCGGTTGAGCATCTTACGATTGCCGAATCGGCAATGATAGCAGGATTGGTAGCCAGCCCCGCTCGCTTCAACCCATTCAAAAACCAGGAACTGGCTAGACAGAGACAATTAACGGTTCTCGGCCGCATGTTTAAAGCAGGATTCATTACCGAAGAGCAATACACTAAAGCCAAGGAAGAACCTCTG
>JAZDKD010000664.1:0-3428 GCA_043803345.1 Pseudomonadota bacterium | reverse complement strand
ATACCGCCCCAAAATAGACTGCTACCACATAAAGTGTAGTCTCGGTGCTACCGAGTATTACCGAACCCAGCCTTGCCTGGAACGAATCCGGCCCTTGAGATGTCACAATCTCTCCCAGGATTCCCAACGAAGCGGAACCTGACAGAGGCCGAGTGAAAGCCATTGCAATAATCTCTGAAGTGACCCCTAAATCATGAAGAAATGAAGGAAGCATGCCGGTAATTATGTCCATAGCTCCCGACGCCCTGAACATTCCGACCGCGACGAGTATCGCCACTAGGTATGGTATGATGTTTACCGCAATTTCAAAACCCTGTTTAGCTCCGTCAACAAAAGTCTCGTAAACCCTAACGCCTTTTAAAGCCCCGTATACCGGTATGCCCACTAGAAAGATGATCAGGATCAGATTTGAGATTGTAGATACGAGTTCGTTCGTCGGCATAAATAACCCATGTCTCGGGAAATTAGTCCTGGAAACGTTTTAGCCTGGACATGAACTTGGCGAAACATATCGCAAACAATGTTGAAAAGCTTGTGGCGATGATGGCAGGGAAGATTATTATTGTCGGGTCCGAGGAACCTCCCGCCGCAAGCAGCGCAGTTGCCCCAAACGGCACCAGTTGAATGCTAGAAGTGTTGATCGCAAGGAACATGCACATTGCATGGGTTGCGGTCCCTTTTGTCGCGTTCAGAGAGTCGAGGTCCTTCATGGCCTTGATGCCCAATGGAGTCGCAGCGTTGTTAAGCCCGAACATGTTGGCGATCATGTTGGCGGCGATTCCCGCTATGGCAGGGTGATCTTTCGGCACTCCAGGGAATAGGCGCCCCATAATGGGCGCAATCAAAGAGCTTAATCGGTTAGTCAAGCCGCTCACTTCAGCAATTTTCATTATCCCTAGCCAAAGAGCCATCACTCCCGTTAGTCCGATAGAAAGCTTGAAAGCGTTCATGGCGGCTTCCGGAACCGAGTTGACTAAATTTTTGAGGTTACCCGTCATCAACGCCGTCACAGTCGAAGCCACGAGCAGGAAAAGCCAGATAATGTTGAGCAACAGAGCCTCCTAAGCACAATATGCCGGGGTTGAATTCTTAACAAACCGAGTCGCCCTACCTGAACGACGAATTACTCCATGTCTCGGCAATTAGAAACAAGAATAGTTTTCATTTCTTGGCTCCTCCTTGCTTGGTTTCGCCTTTGGCTTTACCGGAGTTTTCTTTTTCTTTGGCCCTCGCCAGGTTTTCCTCTATGACCTTGTTGTTAGGGGCCAGTTTGTTGGCCTTGATGAGAAGACTTACCTGCTGTTTCGTTTCCCCCTTTTTCTCAAGACTCACCGCATGGTCATTGTAGGCTAAGGCAAGATCGTTCTTTATCTGTTGATTATCCGGGGCAACGGCAAGCGCTTTGTTAAGTTGTTGTATCTCCTGTTCGTGTTTGCCCTGCTCCCCGTACAAGACGGCCTGGTTATGATAAATAGCCGCTAGGTTTGATTGCGCCGCCTTATTCTTGGGATCATGTTTTAGAGATTTTTCCAGAAGCGCTGCGGCCTTGGATATACGCCCGGCCTTGTATTCCATAACCCCCTCTTTTGCTAAAATGTTTGAGAGATTGGAATGAGCCATCGCATTTTTAGGGTCTAATTTTATGGCATTCTCGAGAGACGAGACCCGAGAAGAGAAGTCGAGAGAATTGTCTGCAACAGCATGGTTGTTGTAGGCTCCAGCCAGGTTGTTTCTAATTGTTGAATCACTCGGTTCCAATTCAAGCGCATCTTTTAGAAGTGAAATCTGTGATTCGAAATCGCCGCCATTACCCTTCATAACCGCAAGATTGGACAGCGTTCTGGCCAGCGCCTGCTCCACACTACGTTCCTTGGGGCAGAGTTTGGCGGACTTTTTCAATAAATCGGCCTCTCGCTCGAAATCCCCAACTTTTTCTAGTTCTAGCGCCTGATTGTAGAATGAGACGCAGAGGTTTTTTCTAATCTTGAGATTATCCGGGTCAACAGCCAGAGCATCTTCGAGACGTTTCGTCTCCTCTGATGAAGACTCGGCAGGATTCCGATTCATTCCTTCATTATTTATCAGGGCGGCCAACCCCTTTTTCAATGTGGGCTCTGCGGGTTCAAATTCCAGGGCCTTTCTGACAAAATATAGCTTTTCGCTGACTGGAATATGTTCATCCGGAACGGCCAGAGCCTGCAAACATGCGTTCACAAAGTTTTTCTGAATCTGCTCATCATGGGGAACTACCGAATTGGCTTTTTCTAACAGACGCAGCCCCTCGAGGGTCTTACCCTCTTTGCTCAAACGAATAGCATAGTTGTTATAAGCCACGGCAAGCACACGTCTGAACTTATCGTTTTGTGGGTCAAGCTGAACAGCTTCTTCAAGGGCTGGCAGGGCCTCTGACATGTTATCACGTGATAGCAGATGACTTCCCCTAAAAAAGGCGTTTTCCGCCTGCTGAGCGTCAGTCGGAGCTGCGGCCCAAGACATATTGCAAGACACTATTGAGCCAGCCACTAGCAACAGAAACATCAATACCGATTTAAGGGTATGCTGTTGATACGTATCCACTATTTCATTTCTCACTTTCTGTCAGTCGTAATAGCGGCCCTTTTTTGTTACTATACCGGCCTTTTCGCAAAAAATCAGGCGAAATGCATATAACACGGCAAAGCAGTTCCGTCAAGGATATGTGACCATAATAGGTTTTGATAACAGTATGTTAATTAATCAAAATATTTAATGTTTTCATATTATGTAATTATCTATACGAATTCAAAACCTAATTAGTGATACTTGACATTACTGTTCGTCTTGGTAAAAGGACCCTTTAACAATCGTTTTAGGAGGACGCTATATGATTGAGGTCACCGGACTGACCAAATATTATGGTCGCCTCGCCGCTGTAAGGGATGTAACTTTTCAGGTCAAGGCCGGGGAGATCATTGGATTCCTGGGTCCAAACGGCGCCGGGAAAACTACAACCATGAGAATTCTAACGTGTTTTACGCCTGCGTCATCTGGATCAGTTAAGGTCTCCGGAATTGACGTCTCTCAAGATTCTCTGGCTGTAAGGCGTAAAATTGGTTATCTTCCTGAAAATGTGCCTCTATACAATTGGATGCGAGTTCGAGGTTATCTGGAATTTGTAACTCGGGCCAAAGGTGTCCCCTCCTCGAATCGAAATCAAGAGATTGAACGGGTTTCTGCGGTGGTTGGCATCGAGGACGTTCAAAGGAAAATGATTCGATGGCTGTCAAAAGGTTACAGACAAAGACTCGGTCTAGCCCAGGCGCTCATCGGCGACCCGGAGATTATCATTCTTGACGAACCGACAATTGGGCTAGATCCGAGACAGATAAGAGAAATAAGAAATCTTATCAAGAGTTTCGCCCTTAACAAAACCGTAATCCTCTCTTCCC
>JAZDKD010000663.1:0-9998 GCA_043803345.1 Pseudomonadota bacterium | reverse complement strand
AGCTAATATCTTTGTCGCCGACCTTGTAAGTGTTTCCATCTGTCTTGAAATGGGGCCTCTATTGACATCGCTCATAATTTCCGGACGCTCGGGCGCCGGATATGCTGCGCATATAGGCTCGATGCAAGTTTCAGAGGAAATTGACGCTCTTAGAGTCTTGGGCATAGATCCGATATTGTACCTTGTTTGTCCGAGAATTATTGCAGTGGCGCTTGCCGCGCCCTGCTTGACAATGATCTCCAACATCGTGGGTATTGTCGGAGGATGCGTAGTTGCCGGATTCTCACTGGACATAACCCCTACAGCCTATTTCAATCAGGTAAAGAGAGTGCTTGAGATTAGCGATGTGGCAAAGGGTTTGATCAAAAGCGTTGTGTTTGGAATCGAGATTGCCACTATAGGATGTCTAAGGGGTTTTCAGGTTAGAGGAGGCGCTGAAAGCGTTGGATACGCCACCACGTCGGCTGTTGTCACATGCATATTCGTCCTGACGGTGACAAATGCGTTGTTTGCCGTACTGTTTTATTATTTTCCGCGCATATGGGCGTTTTGAGTTTAAGAGCGACCTCGCATCCAGAAAATTTGTTCCTCAATAGCCACAACATAGTATTAAAGGTTAACAATTGAGCCACGATCATTATGTTTCGGTAGTCTCGGTAAGAAACCTAACGGCGGGATATGCCGGAGATATAATTATTCGTGACGTCTCCTTTGAAATCCCCCGAGGAAGGATCTTTGCCATCATGGGGCGGTCCGGGTGCGGAAAAACGACTTTGTTTAGAGCTATGGTGGGGTTGCTAAAACCGGTTTCGGGTGAAATATATTACGGTGACGAAAAAATGGAACCTATTTCAGAGAAGCCGAAGACAGAGATACTGAGAAGAATTGGCGTGCTATTTCAGTCTGGAGCGCTTTTTACATCTATGACCGTAGCGGAAAATGTCGCCATGCCGTTGACCCAGTTTACCTCGCTGCCTCAAACCGTTATAGAAGAGATTGTAGATACAAAACTCGAATTGGTCGGACTTCGCGATTCCGCAAAAAAGCTGCCTGAGGAGCTGAGTGGTGGCATGCAAAAAAGAGCGGCTTTGGCTAGGGCAATGGCGCTGGATCCTCACATACTTTTTTTTGATGAGCCTTCCTCCGGCCTAGATCCGCTTACAAGTTCTGAACTTGACGAGACAATTCTCTCAATAAATTCTTTCATGGGAACTACTATCGTTCTGATCACTCATGAGTTAAGAAGCGTTTATTCGGTGGCGGACAGCGTAATTCTTCTAGACCCATCGGAGAAAACCATTATAGCCCAAGGAAAACCTGAAGAACTTAAGCGAAATTTTTCAGACAAAAGAGTGAGAGACTTTTTTTGCGGCGGTTCAAACTGACAACGGGAGACTCGTTATGCGCGCAAAATCAACAAAGTTGAAGATTGGGCTATTCCTATTTGCAAGCTTACTGTTGATGGCCTCCATGCTGATCTGGTTGGGCGCGTCAAGGTATTTTGAAGACTCTCAGACTATAGTGGCCTACTTCAGTGAGAGTGTGCAAGGTTTGGAATCGGACAGCCCTGTAAAATTTCGAGGAGTGCCTGTCGGTAGAGTAAAAAAGATTCGCATGGCGCCAGATGGGCGTCTCATTGAAGTTGTTATGGGCGTCAACCGTAATTTTAAATTAGACGATGATCTGGGAATAAAAATGAATTTGTTAGGACTGACAGGTCTAAAGTATTTGGAAATTGACAATTTCAAACCGGATCAATACAGGGAGCCGATAGAACTCGACTTTACCCCCCGATACAGAGTCATACCGACTTATTCATCAGATATCAAAGAAATAGGGGCCGCATTGGAAAATGTTTTTCAAAAGCTCAAAGCTCTAGACATTGAGCGAATGTCGAATCATTTGTTGCGTGTCTCTTCCAAACTGGACAAAATCTTGTCTGATTCTAAGGTAGATTCGATAGGCGCTGACGCGTCAGAGGCAGTTCGTGAAATTAAGGAGGCTTCAAGAAAAATCAACGAAGATCTGGCGAGGGCTCAACTAGGAAAATCTTTAGCTAAGACACTGGAAAAGACTAATGAATTTTTGCAAGCCAGCACAGAAACAATAAGGAATACCGACAGAATGATACGCAGAACAGACAACAATATTAGTTTGCTGACGCAAAAATTGGATCGGAGCGCCGATAATCTGATCGATTTCACCAGAATGATCAAAAACAAACCGTCAAGCATAATTTTTGGACCTGGTGAGAAATCTGGTGAAAGTAGGTGAGAGATTTTAACGGCCTTCCGGAATTATCTCCAAAATACTCACAGCTCAAGCCTATAAGGGGCCCCTGGATATTGGTCAATCTTGATCCAGGGATTTCAAATTGCCTCAACTTACCGAGAGTGGGCACACATGGATACCATGGGTCATGTACGATCATTAGCTCAAATAATAGTCAACAAGGATCTTTTAAACATTTCTAGGGCTGCAAGAATTCTTTTAATATTTGCGCTGGGTTCGGTGGCCTTTGGTGGTTGCGCCCTCTGGGACAAAGACAAAGTCGCTTTTCACGCTATAAATTACTCCGCGCCCAATCCGAGTAAGGAATCGATGAGTCCAGACACCATAATGGTGTATCGTTTCCTAACAGATTCCTCAGTAGACACGCATTTCCTTCAAATAGCCGACTCAAGATCCAATAAAAGAATTGTCACGGGACATTCGTGGACTCAAGACCCTTCTGAAGCGCTGACCGACTTGGTGACCAGGGACTTACAGTATTCAGGGTTATTTAAGAAGGCCGTTGATCAAACTAGCAATGTTTCGTACCGGTACGGGCTTGAGGGCGCAATAAAGAAATTCGAGGGAATTGTAGTTGATCAGCAGGGTTTAGGTTTGATTGAAGCAGAAATAAAATTAATCGATTTTGAGCCCCAAATCATAGGCAAAGGAGAACTGTTCAAGAAGGTTTACAACGTTAAAGAGCCCAGCAAAGACACCAAACCGGAATCCATAGTGGAAGCGTTAAATAAAGCCGCCAAGGAAATGTCTTATAAAATACGAGAAGATATTGGCAAATCAATTGTCCGTTAATCAATGGCGATAATGAGAGCAATCGAAAATTTGCCCAGTCTTCCTAATGAGCGAGTTTCGGGGGTTTAGGGACATCCAACGGTATTTTTTGCCTAACGAGGAAAATAAAATTCCAAAATCAGAATTCTTTCACTTTTCGTAAAACAGTTGTTTTGATAATCTGAAAAAGTGATTACCCGGAAACAGAAATTCGCTTACAGGTTTTTCCAAGTCAGAAGGTGAGGCGATTAATGAAGCGTATCCTAGTCGTTGATGATGAAAAAAACATTTGTGAATTATACAAGATGGAATTAGAGGAAGAAGGTTATGAAGTGACCTTGGCAAATTCTGGCCAACAGGCGCTGCAGGAAGTAGACATAAATCCGCCCGACCTCATTGTTCTAGACATCCAGATGCCTGGAATGGATGGTATTGAAACACTCGAAAAACTTATAGGAAAAGACAAAGGAATTCCGATAATCCTTAATACTGCGTACAGCCATTACAAAGAGGATTTTACAACGTGGGGCGCGGACGCTTACGTTGTGAAATCCTCTGACACTTCTAAACTCAAAACAGAAATCAAAAGGTTGTTGGACCAATGAACCTGAAAAAAGAAATGCGAGATACCCTTTGCATACTTATGGCAGGTGGTAAGGGAGAACGCCTTTACCCACTAACAAAAGCCACCGCTAAACCCTCAGTGAGATTCGGAGGTATATACAGAATAGTTGATTTTACTCTTTCTAACTGCCTTAATTCTGATATCAGGCGAATTTATGTTTTGACCCAATATCGATCCCTTTCACTTGATCGGCATATTCGACTTGGCTGGAGCATTTTCAATCATGAATTGGGAGAATTTATCGAATGTGTTCCGCCACAACAGAGAAATGTTGACCGTTGGTACAGAGGAACGGCCGACAGTATTTATCAAAATGTCTACATTCTTCAGAGAGAACGCCCCAAACGAGTCCTAATTCTCTCCGGTGACCATGTCTACAAGATGAATTACAACGACATGCTTGCTTTTCATTTGGAGAAAGGCGCAGACCTTACAGTTGCTGGGGTTGAAGCCCCGAGGGAAGAAGCCAGGTTATTTGGAGTCATAGGTTGCGAAGATGATTTTAGAATAGTTGATTGGGAAGAAAAGCCTGATGAGCCGAAAACTATCCCGGGAAAACCGGACAGGTCCTTTGTGTCCATGGGAGTATACATTTTCAACACAGAAGCATTGGTGAAGAATGTCATAAACGACGCAAAGAATTCCGAATCCTCTCACGATTTTGGAAAAGATATTGTGCCTAAAATGATCGAATCAAATAAAGTATATGTTCATGATTTCAGGGAGGCCAACAACGAAGATAGGGCTTACTGGAGGGATATAGGGACACTTGACGCTTATTGGGCCGCCAATATTGATCTCTGTTCTGAAGATCCCTTATGTAATCTTTATGACGTGGAGTGGCCTATAAGAACCTATCAGGAGCAAGTGCCTCCAGCTAAAATTGTGGCCTCTTATGACTCCAATTGCATTATTCCCGGTGGCGTTGAAACCACGGACTGTATAATTTCCGGGGGATGTATAGTGTCAGGCGCTAGGACAATTCGTTCGGTTCTGTCCCACGGAGTATTGGTTGGCCAGGATAGTATTGTTGAAGATTCGGTCCTTCTGGACAAATGCAGAGTTGGAAAAGGTGTAAGAATAAAAAAGGCTATAATTGATCACGAGGTTTCGATTCCAGACGGTACAACCATTGGCCTAGATCACGAAGAAGACAAAAGCCGTTTTACCATTTCTGACGGTGGAGTGGTGGTGGTTCCTCGGGGAATTAGGTTGGATTAATCCGCCCCCCTATAATCGGACCTGGCCCAACTTTTGCCAATACAGGTCAATATTCAGTATCACAGCACAGAAAGGTCCTCTATGTCAGAATTGTTTTTAGATGGAAGACTGATTGGATATGAATCCAAACCGACCGATGTTAACCCTGACAACGTGACGCTCTTGTTTGTTCACGGCACCGGGGGAGATAAGGAAGACTGGCGAAAACAAATTGATGGAATTAGAATTGACGGATCTGTTATAGCCCTTGAATTGCCAGGTCATGGGGCTTCTAGCCCTCCCGGGGAGACTTCGATAGCAGCCTACGCAGACTGGGTTGAAAGGTTTGTCGATGTCATGAGACTGAAGCGGGTTGTGTTGATGGGTTGCTCGCTGGGGAGCGCTGTCGCAATGTGGATAGCCACAAGGCAAAGAACCTGGCTCATTGCGTTAGGATTGATTGGCTCGGGAGCGCGTCTTCGAGTCCATCCGTTTATCCTGGAAGGGCTTATTAATGATCCGTTCACTTCATTACAGAAACTAGCTCAATATTGCCTGTCAAATTCTAGTTCTGATCATTTAAAAGCGCTCGTGGTGGATAAGTATTCAAAATCAGATCCCCTGATAATTCATGGTGACCTTACAGCTTGTGACAAATTCGACATCATGAATCAACTTCATGAAATCAACGTGCCCACTTTAATCGTGGTGGGTGAAGACGACTCCCTAACACCTGTCAAGTATTCGAAATATCTGAATGAGAATATAAAGTTATCAAAAATGGTCCAAATACCGGCAGCGGGTCATCTGGTCATGATGGAAAAACCTGAAGAATTTAATTCCGCGGTTCAGCCTTTTGTAAACAGCCTCTAACTTTTATAAAGTATCTCACGGTATTAAGAAATTGTCGAGAAGCGTATTTTGTCTAAGCGCTTGGTGTAACTGTTGTTGGGCCGAGTTTTCCTCCAAACACAACTTTGTTTCGCCCACTTTCCTTGGCCTTATATAAAGCGTCGTCCGCCAGTCCAATTACATTGTCAGTCCTTACGCAATCTTTGCCTTTAGTGACAGCCACTCCAAAGCTCAGAGAAACGGGAAAGATTCCTTCGGAACTGACAATGGGTGTTTTATCAAACTCTAACCTTATTCTTTCAGCAATGTTCCTTGCGGTGCCCTCGTCGCATCCCGGCAAGACCAAAATGAATTCTTCACCCCCGTACCGTCCTACATCATCATAGGTCCTCAGCGAGTCCTTTATTCTACGGGCAGCCTGACGCAGGACTTCATCACCGGCAAGGTGCCCATAATTGTCGTTTACTTTCTTGAAGTAGTCTACGTCCGCCATAATGACAGCGATTTCGTCGCCATCACGTTTGGAGCGAGCGAGTTGTTTTTCGAGAATCCCGAGGATGGCGTAGCGATTCCACAAGCCAGTGAGTGAATCGTGAGTCGCCCTAAATTCTGATGTTTTCAAGGCCTCAAGCAGATCTTCCTGAAGTTGAACAATTCTTATGGCGGCCCTGATTCTAACGCGGAGTTCCTGCGGATCAAAGGGCTTGGTGATATAGTCGTCAGCTCCGGACTCAAGACCTTCAACGATATCCTCTTTTCGACTCTTAGCAGTTAGCAGTATGATATAGGTATAGGGCCTGGTTTCCATCTGACGTATTTTTTTGCTTACAGTCAGCCCATCCATAACAGGCATCATCCAGTCCAAAATCACAAGTTTTAGGGACTCATCGTTTTTTAATTGGTCCCAAGCCTGTTGACCATCGGAGCAGGGCACGACCTCGTGTCCCCATTTTTTGAGTTGAGCCTCCAAGAGGCGACGAGTTATAATATCGTCCTCAGCTAGTAGAATTCTCAACTTGTTGTTTCCTTTTTAAATCTAAAGTTCCAAGGCCAAGTTTTATGATGCTGACCTGATTTTGTAAACACCAGGAATGTATATTGGCAACGCTCTAAGGATTTCTGTGAAGTATTCAGATAACTGAGATTGATCACCTAATCTCAAATGCTTGCGAATAATAAATCAAAATTAGAAAAGTTGGTAGTTTATTGAAGATCATTCTAACTACCTGGCGTTGTTGCCTATGATCTTGGATGGCTATAGGAAATGGCGCCCTGCAAAACTATCTAAGGTTTATCTGAGCCCATATCAGAAAATCGTGTCTCATTATCGGAAAAATATTCTCTGATTCGTCTAATGTCTCTTGGCCCAATTCCAGGAACATCGTTAAGTAGCTCATCTTTGGCTTCCAGAATGCCTTTGAGGCTTCCAAAAGTTTTTAATAAAGCTGTTCTTTTTTTTTCGCCGACCCCCGGAACATTTTCCAAAGCTGAACGAATAACTGATTTTTTTCTGCGGTTCGCGTGGAATGAATGTGCATATCTATGCGCTTCATCGCGAATTTTCATTATTGCCAAAAGGCATGTGTCTCCTTTGGAGAAATTGAGAGGATTTTTTCTGTTTGGCTCGTATATCTGGTCATTTAATTCCGTGCTCTGCGCCTTGGCAATGGAGATCACACGAGGCCTCAAGCCCGGATCTAAGTCCTTGAGCGCCTCGACCGCCGCGTTCAATTGTGACTTCCCGCCGTCTATAATCAGCAGGTCACCCAATGGATCCTTATCCATGTGATTAATACGCCTGAGAATGACTTGATGAATCATTCCCGGATCGTTTTGATCCTGAAAGTCACGAATCTTGAATTTTCTGTAAGCCGATTTTAAGGGTTTTCCGTCAAGAAATGCGACCTTTCCTCCTACAGCCTCAGAACCGCTAATGTTTGAGATGTCATAACACTCTATCAGTTTGGCCGGCCTGGCCATTTTCAATTTTTCAACCAATTTGTCAAATGCGTTTTCTTCCCGTTTTCTTTGTTCTTCGCGTTCAAAGGCCATTCGAGCGTTTTTCATGGCCAGATTAATCAGTCTGGCTCCCGCTCCTTTAATTGCAACCTTGATCCTGACCCGGGAGCCGCGCATTTCAGAAAGCCAAGATTCTATAATTTCTTGCCTTTCAAGAGTTTTCGGAACAATTATTTCCGGAGGAGCGACACTCGAATTGTGATAAAATTGTTTGATGGTCGATGTCAGGATTTCATGGTATTCGAGCGTCGAGTTTCTCACGATGTACGACTTTTCGGACAGAAGGTTTCCTTTCTTGAAAGAGAGTATCTCAACCACATAGGTGTCCCTGGGTTCTTCCAGGATGGCGAAGACGTCCTGATCCTTGAAGTGGAAAAAAGAAACATTCTGCCTCTGCAAAGTTCGATCTATGGCATGAAGACTATCCCTGATCCTTGCGGCTTCCTCAAATCGTAGGTTTTCAGAAGCTGTTTCCATATCTTTCTTCAGTGTTTTAATAAGTTCTTCATTCTTACCTTCCAGTAACAAAGAGACGTTTTCAACCATTCGCCTGTATTCAGTAGGGTCAACGGTTCCGGCGCATGGACACAAGCAACGATTCATCTGGCAGTTCAGGCATGGTCTCTTAATTGTAGCGATTTGTCGGTCAGAACACTGTCTTAGAGGAAAAATTCTTCGAATCAGGCTTAAAGTTATTCGCGCGTCGTGAGCCGACGAATAAGGTCCAAAATACCGTGCTCCGTCCGCTTTGATTTTCTGGGTTCGTATCAACGTCAGTCGTGGATAAGTGTGAGATAGATTTAACCTGAGAGAGAAGAAGGATTTGTCATCTCTCAGGTTGACATTATATTTGGGCCGGTGTTCCTTGATAAGATTGTTTTCGAGAAGTAACGCCTCCTTTTCAGTATTTGTAAGAATAGTTTTGATATTTTCAATCTGTTTCACGAGGAAACGGACCTTTGGTCTTTCGTCACCTGTTCTGGAAAAATAGTTTCTAACCCTGTTCCTAAGATTGGAGGCCTTGCCTACATAGATGACAGTGCCGGCGCTGTCTTCCATCAGATATACACCGGGACTGCCGGGGAGGCTTTTCAGAAATGTTTCATCAACAGGCATGCTGTCTTAACCAAGTTTGGACATTTTTGTGTTTCTGGAAACACATAGCGTGAGGGAAAACTTAATTCAACAATTTGAAGTTTGTCAAAATCTGAAATATTAATTGAATGATTTGGCTTTTTTCTGATATTAATTAAAATTTGGAACACGACAAAAGATCAAAATCACACGTCTGGACCTAGTTATGAAAAAGAACCAGGATCGAAAAAACGCCGAAAAAACATTTCTACAAGATCGCGGAAGAATTACCAATAAAGAAATGGCGAAAAAATTGGGCGTACATCCCGCGACAATAGCTCGATGGAAAAAATGGGATGAGTGGGATGTCAAACTGATCCAGACCATTTCAGACATAAATGATTCAGACACAGGTGAAGAAGACTCTTTTAACACAGACATGAGGCACCTGACTCTTTTAAATGATTGTATAGAAACCCGTTTACAAAAAAAAGAATTGTTGAGTTCTGAAATATTGGAGCTTTCGCAAGCTAAACTTAATATAATAAGTTGTATGGAGATCTTGAACGACCAACTCAAGTATTCAGACATCAGAAAAATCCAGCTCAGAGAAAACCAGGAATTTGATTAAGAAGGAGAAATTATGATCGAGATAAGATTCCATGGCAGAGGGGGACAGGGAGCCGTAACCTCGGCTGAATTAGTTGCCCAGGCTGCTATTGACACGGGAAAGTTCGCTACGGCGTTTCCCAGCTTCGGTCCTGAGCGTAGAGGAGCGCCTGTCGTCGCCTTTGCGCGCGTTGACGACAAGCCGGTTAGACTGAGATCCAAGGTTTATAAACCTGACGTGGTCATTGTTCTTGATCCCTCATTACTCGATATTGCAAACCCGGTAGAGGGTCTTAGAAAAGATGGTTTTCTAGTCATCAATTCTTCCGAAAGTCCCGAAGCTATTCGCAAACGAATTTCCTTTGAAGGGCCACTTGCTATAACCGACGCCACCAAGATCGCCAAGGAGGTCATAGGACTTCCCATAACCAACACCACAATGGTTGGCGCTTTGGTTAAAGCCGTAGAAGTTGTCAGTGTAGATTCCTTGATAGATCCGTTCAAGAAACGTTTCGGGAAGATTGCGGCCAGAAATATTGAAGCGATGAAAAGAGCT
>JAZDKD010000662.1:0-2159 GCA_043803345.1 Pseudomonadota bacterium | reverse complement strand
AACTGGGGCTTGACCAGGGCTATGACCCATCCCCCCGGCGGTAACGCCTCGTAGAACCCGCCAAGGACCAGCTTCAAAGAAATAAATGATAGATCAGCCACAATGGCATCGATGGGGTGAGGTAATTGTAGAGTGTTCAGGCGCCGGACGTTGGTACGTTCGAACAGGGTCACTCTGGGATCGTTCCTCAGCCTCCAGTCAAATTGGCCGTATCCCACGTCAACTGCTATCACTGCGGAAGCTCCCCGTTTGAGGAGGCAGTCCGTGAATCCGCCTGTGGACGCCCCCGCGTCAAGGATTTTCAAGCCGGCCGGGTCAACGGGAAAAGCATCCAGGGCGGCCTCGAGTTTTACACCGCCGCGGCTCACGTAGGGCAAATCCTCCTTGAGAGTCAACTTCACGTCAGGTGGAAACTCTTTCCCCGGTTTATTCACCGCCACGCCGTCCACCATCACCTTTCCGGCAATAACAAGGGCCCTCGCCCGCTCCCTTGAAGGAACAAGGCCACTTTGTGCAAGAAGTATATCCAGTCTCTCCTTGTGTCGTTTTTCGGGCACTTCTCTTTTCCGTCCGGATCAGGAATTACCGAGGGGTTGCATGACAGCCCTGAAGTAGGTATTGTGGCGCCGTTCCACCTACAAAATCATTATAACCAAGGATCTGCAATGAGAAAACTCCTGATAATCATATTTATGGTCGTCCTCATGGTCTGTGTTCAGATCGTAGCCGTCAACTCTTTCGAGGAAACGGTTCTGTGCTGCTGGTTTTGCGGACCCTGCAACAAGAGCAAATGCGAGGCGGTCCCTAAATCTCGGTGCGATTCGGAAAACGGGAAAATAGTGACTTTCTGCTCAGAATGCGAGAGTTTGAAGAACCAGTCCGGTAACAGACACACCATCACAATTGCCGGCGATCGGCCGCGGCCATCTTCATAACAATCTGCCGGCCAAGGCGCTTCCAGCGCTGGACAAACTCCCGGGTGAATATCCCAATAGAAAGTGGTCTTCGCAGGCCAAGGAATTGAGGAAGGAAGGCGCTACGCAACGTCCTTAGCGGTGATGGTCGGGAAAGACCCGTTGCGGTTGTTGTTGTCCCGGTAATTGAAAAGTCATACACGCAGTGTTCAGAAAAACGGAAGCCACCGCCTCAACATGGTGCTGCGCTTCTTGTTTTCCTGTGTTTCGGGTTCCAATCCCTTTGGATGCTCCTCCGGAGGGGCGCTCGACGTCCGGGTTTCCTCGGAGGCGGGTTCAAGGGTGTGAGGCGCCGGTTCGGCCTTTTCTACAGGGTCATCCTCTGAGGGTTCATCAATTGGGGTACTAAGTATTGCAGAGATCTTTTTCTTGGTCCTGCGCCTGCGTCTTGCGGGTTTTCTGGGCCTTTTGTTTTCGTCGTCCAGACCGTTGTCTTCTTCAACCGCACCGACCAAATCAACGGTCTCCTGCGACAAGGGAGCATCGTCTGCGGGTATCTGCTCCACCGGCTCCGACTTAATCGCAGTGATGGTTATGTCGTTGTCCACAGCCACTTCTTTGGTTCGTACTATTATCCGGCCGTAATCGTTCTCAAGCTCCACGAGCTGGGCCCTCATTTTATTCAGCAGGTATTCGGCCACATTGGCGGGAACTGATACGTGGACCTCGCTAACATCAGGCTTTATGAGCAACGACTTGATCTTTCGGAAAACGGATACCGCCGACATCTCCGGCGAGCGAAGCTTACCTTCCCCGGCACAGAGGGGACATTCCACATATTCCCCGGTGCCCAGCGATGATCCCAGCCGCTGCCGAGAAAGCTCATGCACGCCCAGGGCGGATATCCTGAGAACCTTCTTCTTTGCCCTGTCCCTTCTCAGTACTGCCTTGATGGCTTTTTCCACATCCTGTTTGTGGTTCTTATTCATCATGTCGATGAAATCTATAATTATGATTCCACCCAGGTCCCTCAACCTCAATTGTCTGGCGATTTCCTGTGCAGCCTCCATATTCACTCGAAACGCCGTTTCCTCGATATTCTTTTCACGCGTCGCGCCCCCTGAATTGACGTCAATTGTAACCAGAGCTTCTGTCGGTTCAATCACTATGTACCCACCGGATTTAAGATTTATCCTCTTCCGGTGCATCTGCGCGATCTGTTCCTCAAGCTGGTACTTGTTGAAT
>JAZDKD010000661.1:0-2357 GCA_043803345.1 Pseudomonadota bacterium | reverse complement strand
ATCACTTACGGTGGTCCGGACGAGGCGTTTTGCACGAAAAAATGTGTCATAAAATGGCATAGGCGGTCGTAATTTGGAGGTAACATGCCTGACATTACAGAACTGTTAAGGTTGGTAAGCGATCAAGCCAATGACCCTGGGATTTGGTTTATCGCCCAGACTGCGCCTGAAGGTTATTTGCAGCAGGAGTTGAGAAGGCTACATAAAGCCATCGAAGAACTGCAACAAGCGGATGATCTCTACGTTAGATTGTAGGAGATGTAGCATGAACCAAAAACAAGTGAAATCTTTGGATCAAGGGTTGTACCGAGTTTTTTGGAAAGATGGTGGGTCATCGCTTTCAGCTATTGGCATTTGCCTGTATAAATTGGACAAGGTCTACTGATGATAAATCTATCTGGAGAATAGTTTTGCGTGTCGAAAAAATCTAACCAGGGTTTAAGCCGCGCCATTCGGCGTCGGCTTAAACCGGCGTTAGTTCCCGACCCAAATCGCCAGCAGTGCCAAGGCGACTAAAGCGAAGAAGTAGAGTAGGATGGCTTTCACAGCCACCACCCTCCCATTTCTTTATGGTGAAGGGTCCAGGTGAATTTTTACGGCTTCGGTAAAACATCCTGGTAAGCATCGGGGTCCGACGCATAGAACGCTTGCCGCCTTGATTCCACCCATGCCGCCGTTTGTGCCGGCGTGAAATTAGCCTGTCTCAAAAGCTCGAACACAAGCGGAATCAATGTCCCTGCCATATTCAATGCAAACTCTTTGTTGTCCATTATTTCATAGCCCTCCATCGTTCCGTTCTGATCCAGGACAAGACAGCGCCCTCGATCACATTCAGACCGTCCTGGGGGATCTCCCCGGTGTGGAGCCACAAGTCATACGCCTTAATCTGCCGGTAGGCCGTGATAAGCACTTCCCTTTTCTTCTCCAGGTACTTCCTCTGTTCATCGGTGTTAACACCCATGGCGTGAAGTGCCCGGTAATCTGTCGCAGCCTTCAACCATAGATCCATGGCGAGCGCCACCTGTTCATCCGGGCTCATGGTGGCCGGGTCTTTGATTTGGATGCTTCCGGTCACGCATCCTGCTAAAAGGACGCACAGAATGGCCCTCAGGATCAACGATCTCCACTTGGTCCTTGTCATGGTATCCCCCTTTTTTCACTTGGATGATGTAAAAAAGCTGATTCATTCTTTTACCTATACATCAGGCGGAACAACCGGTGGCGTACTCGGAACATTACGGGCTTTGGCTTGCAACTCATATACGCCGACTGCCGCGCACCCCTGGACAAATCCATAAAACAAGGAATCCATGACGCTCTTTACTGTACACTCCACGCCCATGTAATGAAGCCACAAGTAGCCTAATCCAATACCAAGGCAAACGGTTACAACCGCCTTTAGCCGATCTGGGGTCTGGGGGACCACACGAAACAAAAACATCGAAATCATCGTCAGGATGAATGGCAACGTGTATTGTCCGAAAGAAAGGTCTGTTGATTCCATATCCTCATACCTCCATTAATTCAAAATGTGGAAAATCATTTAACTTCTGGTCCCTGAAATCTCTGTCGCAATCCCAATCCCGGCCCCATCGGAGCTGGATCCCCATGCCATGAGCCACCCCTAGAATAATCCCGCCCATAAACCAGAACCGTGGAAGATCATTCCAGTCTATCGGCCACGGGGCCACGTCAACGGCCTTAGATGGGTCTTGATTGTGCTTGCTTGTCGGCCATGGCTTGTCTGTCGCATTATCAGCCACGGCTTTATTTTGAGCTTCTTCATTTCTGAACCCACACAGAATCGTGATGTTGTAGATCTTTATAACCTCGTTCATAACCTGTTGCAGCTGTTCATCACATGTTGCCAATCGTTCTTGGCTTAGTTGACCAAACTTCATTTTAGCATCACCACACTTTTCCAACGCCCCCTCGATCTTGCGTAGAAAATCGTCCGTCTCTTTGAGGTACGGGATCACACGGTCGGTTTGGCCCGCCCCATGCGCAAGCATCGCCAGCTTTACAATGTGTTTGATAGAGGCAACCGCGTTTTTGATCTGGTCCCGGCAATCGTTCCTGTGCTGGCAGCTCATTCATATGACTCCCGTTCATTGCTTTTCCCCATTGCGCTCTGTCGGCTCAATGCGGTATTTGCGCATGAGAAGGCGAAGGTCGCCCGTGTTGCTTTTGATATCCCGTGAGTTGGTGGCTATGTCCTTCGTCATTCCTCGTATGTCTATACCGAGGTCGGAGATTTTGCTGTTAGTGCTGAGTGTAATGACGAAGAGCCCTCCGAGACATAACGCCAAAGTAATGACCAAAATTTTGAACACTTTCATGGACACCATTTCATCCAT
>JAZDKD010000660.1:0-3195 GCA_043803345.1 Pseudomonadota bacterium | reverse complement strand
CAGGAAATCATCCGTGGCTTCGAAAATTGGCTCTGTTCCATTTTCCCTCCGCATTAGCGGAATTACCTTGGTTCTAATGCCCATTCCACGAGCGTCCACGTACCCGTAATCTCTTAAAACTTCTACGATCAAAGGATTCCGGGGAGAACGCTGGCCAGCTATCATCTTTTCCACGGTCATAGATTTTTGAAGCGCCCCTGGGCTAATTACCTCTAACCGATCCGAGTAAACGGATACTTCAATATCAACGGATCGGGTCCAGTCCCGATGGGCTAAAGCGTTGACTATTACTTCACGCAACGCTTCCACGGGATAGTGCCAAGTCCTGTCACGTCTTAACTGATCTTCAATGATTCCTGTTTCTTCACTAATATACGGTCGTATCATGCGTAGAAAATCTTCGATGACCCCGGGCGTTATTAATCGTCTAACTTTATCGCCAGTTTTCTTCCAGCGGCCCACCATTGGGCCGTCAAGGATTTCATCCAACTGAGCCTGGTAATCCTTGTCCGGTCCCGCGAACGCCATTAAATGGCAAACTGGTCTAAGACGGTTCCCAGCGAACCAACGCCCTCTGCAACGCCAGGGTCTCCACGTTTCGGATCAGGCCTGCGAACGCAGGATCCTGCCAGTTTCCAGAGTCATAGCCCGAAAAGCCTACGAGCGATTTGCCCAACTCGACAACAAAGCGATTTTCAGCCTGTTGTTTGAGTGTCTCCCAATAGTGGATTGTGGCGATGTCCAATTTTGCAGTAACATTTCTTGGGTTAAGCTTTGTTGTATGTTAGTGTTGACCTTGACCGTTGACATAAATGAGAAACGGGGCTAAACTTCTACTTAGAGGAGGATCAAATGCCAGTTTCCGCTCGTAAAGCTTCGGGGGTTCCGAAAGAAGAATTGATTAAACATCAGTTTGATGATTCCGAACTCCAGGCAGAGTTTGATGCGCTAAACTCTAACGAGGACAGGTCAGATTATATTGAAGCATTCAAGGGTTTCCGCCGGCTTGCGTCGCGAAGAACTTTTTCTCACGAAGAGGTTAAAGCACTTTTAGGTATTGAGTGAAGTGACTATTCTTTATAGCCTCGAGTACGAAATAGAGGCCCTCAAACAGCTAGCCAAAATTCCCACAAAAAAAACTAAGCGCCAAATTTTGGAAAAAATTGAACAACTAGAAAAGGAACCTCACCCAAGGGGAAGCAGGAAACTGTCCTGTAAAATAGCCACATTTCGATTACGAATCGGGCGGTATCGCATCTTATATCAGGTGGATTCGACATCAAAAATAATAACCGTAACGTCGATCGATGATCGTAAAGATATCTACAAGCATTTTTAGCTCTATTCAATCCCAATACTAAACATTTGCGATCGGGGAAAGTCGAAGATGGTTTCAAAACAAACAGCCTGCCTTTCACTATGGTTCCCACCGTATCAACTCCCTCTGGAGAGCCAAGGTTTCGACATTACGGACCAGACCGGCGAACGCCGGGGCCTGCCAGTTTCCGGACTCCTAGCCCGCCAAGCCTACGAGCGATCTGCCCAACTCGACAACAAGCGACTGCCAGCCTGTTGTTTAAAGTCTCCCAATTGGCCTTGAACACTGTGCCGTGGCTCTTTGTTCCTCTTTATCAGTTTTGCTATACATTTTATCTGATTAGTTTGAGACACCTTGTACAATTATGTTAATACCTTTTTGCTAGACCATTACTCCAAAACCGTGATAAGTTTTTGGTCCTATTTCAGCAGGGCGTATCATGTCTAGAGAAGATATCCTATCCATTTTGAGAGAATACAAGAAACAAAGCTCCGGCCATTACGGAATTGTGGCGCTGGGTATATTTGGTTCCACTGCTCGTGGTGAAGACCGTGAAGGCAGTGATGTCGATGTGGTCATCCGGTTTCAAAGGCCAGACCTATTTGCCATGGCTGGTGTGAAGTACGATTTGGAAGAAAGGATTCATAGGACAGTCGAAATTGTGTCATACCGTGAAAACATGAACTACTTTCTTAAACAGAGGATCGACAGGGAAGCGGTATATGTATGACAAAGAACTCGCCATTGAGATTTTGAATCAGATTTTGCAGGCTTCCTTAACAGTAATCTCCCGTTTTGAACGAGTATCTGGTGTATCTGATTTCACCGACACGCCGGCCGGTATCGAGAAGATGGATTCAGTCTGTATGCAACTCATCGTTATCGGTGAGGCAATCAAGAAGCTTGATAAGATAACGGACGGATCGCTTCTCTCAACCTATCAAGAGGTCGACTGGAGAAAAGCAGCAGGGATGAGAGACATCTTGACACACCATTATGCGGATATTGATCCTAATGCAGTTTTTTATACTTGTAGAGACAAGATACCTGTTTTGAGCAAAACTATAAGGAGAATTATCGACGGCATTTCCTGATCAATATTTTAAGGAGCTGGTATTTGTAGGTCTCGGCAAATTTTTCTTATAAGGCATTCGTTTTTATAACGTCTCCAAATCCAATGTACCTTCAGGGATTTTCCGGAATACAGCCGTAATTTTCATAATTCTTCTCCAAAATTGCTGGTGGCATTTATTGTAAACGAGTTCCAGATCACAATCCAGTGATGAGTTCCATGCATGCCTTCCGCATGACCAGACTGAACCATTTTACAGGGCGGCCGAGAGCGTCATCATTCTGGACCCTGGTCAGCAATTGGAATCCCAGGCGCGCAAAAAGTAGCTGTATTTCCTCTGGGACTCTATATATTGCGCATCTCTAACGCGATTTCGGCGAAATTTGTCATAAAGTAACGGGGAAAATAATGTTCCAACAGGACAAAATCGCGGGGAATTGATTTTAGACCATGTTTCAGCACTCTGGAAGATAAGACTCATATTCAGGCCAAATAAATCAGCTTTCTTTAGAACCGGTTTGTATTTTGTTGAGAATCCAGCAGAGATGAAGATATAAGAATCTCATGATAATTCGACGCACACAGAAGTTATTGGCCGAATTGAAAGCTCATCCAGAACCCCATGAGCCTGTCACAGAGTCATTCATGGACTGTCATGCGACCCTGTTCCTTATTCAGCGCCACAAATGTGTCATGATTTCCAATGATTCAACTTTGTTTACCCTCTTCATTCCATTCCTCAGGAAACCGGAGTTTAAGTTCTTCCATCAGGTCGTAAGTGAACATTTTTTCAAGAACCTGCTTC
>JAZDKD010000659.1:0-6503 GCA_043803345.1 Pseudomonadota bacterium | reverse complement strand
ACTTCCTCCATAAGGCAGTCCTGAAAAAGCCAAACACCGACCCCACCTCCGCACATTGCCGCCATTTCCGTCCATAAGGCTTCGGGCCTGTTATCGCCAATCATGATTACCTTGTCGCCCTGGTTAAGCCCCAAGGCTACTAACCCGAGGGTTATCTGCTTTACATTTTCAAGGTATTGACGCCAAGTAACAGGAAGCCAGACACCATATTCTTTCTCCCTCATCGCCACTTTGGAATCACCAAACTTCTTGGTCTGACTCACAAATAGCTTGGGTAGAGTAAGGTCGCTGGTAATTTCAATCTCACCCTTGATCCCCTGTTCATCTGCGGCTAACATACAGATCCTCCACCTCGCCGAGATAGGCCTTTATAACTTCCGGGTTATCCTGGATTTCCGCCGGAGTGCCGTCAGCTATTTTGACCCCAAAATTCAAAGCCATCACCCGATCAGACAGATCCATGACAACTCCCATGTCATGCTCCACAAGGATACAAGTGATGTTCCAACGTTTGTCTTCATTGATATCCACGATAAAACGAGCCATGTCCTCAACTTCTTCAAGGTTCAACCCAGCCAATGGTTCATCCAGAAGAATTAATTCTGGTTTTAGGGCTAAAGCTCTGGCAAGTTCTATTCTTTTCTGGAGTCCATATGGGAGCATCCCCGTAACTTCGTTACGAACCGCTTCAATTTCCAGAAGATCTATTATTTCTTCTTCTATAAATTTTCTGGTTTCAATTTCTTCCCTGGATGTCTTCCCCCAATACACGCATGAACTCAACAATCCAGACTTAAGGTGTAAATGCCTCCCAAGTCGAATATTGTCCAGAACGGTCATTCCGCCAAACAATTCAATTTTCTGAAATGTCCGAGACAGCCCCATAGCCGCCCTATTGTGAGGCGAAAACTTTGTAATATCAACTCCCTTGAGATGGAGGGTACCCTGCTTTGGATGGTAAAGGCCACTAACGCAATTCATCATACAGGTCTTCCCGGCTCCATTAGGGCCTATTATTGAGAAGATTTCACCCCTATGCACCTCAAAGCTCACATTGGTTAATGCAGATACCCCATGGAAGGATAAAAAGATGTTTTTGGCCTCAAGCATGACTTCCGACATTCAGCGTCCCCTTTTTTTAATCCAGTGGCAGAAATTAAGCGTCTTATCGACCAAACAAACTGTTCTCGAAAGCGATAATCCCAAAAAAGGCGCTATTCCTAAGGCTAACGACCAATCGGAATACCTACCTAATGACGAGAAAATCAATGTTACCAAAAACAGTCATCGCCATCAACTTATTGTTGATTGACCTAGTCTGAGCAACGTTTATCTAACCAAAAACGCTTTGAAGCTTTAGAAACCTTGAGTAGTGGTTTCCCATGGCTTTGACACGCATCTAAAATCATGTCAACAATTCTACGCGGATCACAAATCCATCTTGATCGAGAATCCGAGTTATTCAAATCGTAAGCCACACCACTTAATTGGTTGACGCTAAACGGCATAAGTCCGTTGCGACTTGAAATGATCATATGTTCAGGTTGAAGATTAATTCGATAAGTCATAGATAACCTAATCATGAAGAATCGGGTGTTGAAAAGTCAAGTCGAAAAATGTTATACGATAAATGTTTTTTTATTTTCATCCTGAACTTTTTTTGACTAGACAGATCTCATGTTCTAAATTTATTGAACCCCAGAACCGTTTATTGACGCTTTTATCATTCACCATGTTATTTGGCAATTCTGAGTTCGCATGATCTTAAGCCACTTCGGCAATTCACTATAATGAAATTGATCGAAATTAACCGGTTGGCTTCGGTTATCCTTTTTGTCATTCTATCTCAAGCAACCGCTTTTCATTATTAGTATCCAACGAGTAACAAAAACAGCATGCCGGAATTTTTTCTAGTATTCGTCACAAGCGCCTTTCCCTATTTTTTCGGCTTCTTACATGGAGGAACATAGTATGTCTGAAGAGAACGCCCTATTAAAAGAGTCCCGTAACGGAGTGTCAATTCTAACCATCAATCGTCCCAACGCGTTGAATTGTTTTGATATGAGTCTCCTCAAGACTTTTAGAGCCACAATAGAAGAACTGACGTTTGATCGAACAGTTAAAGTGGTTGTCATAACCGGTTCAACTGAGGGTAAGAACGCGTTCAGCACTGGCGCTGATTTAAAGGAACGTGCTGGAATGACCCCAGATCAGGTGAGATTGTACATCCAGACAATAAGGGATTTATTTACTTCTGTTGAGGAACTTCCCAAGCCAGTGGTCGCAGCGGTCAATGGTTATGCCTTTGGGGGAGGCCTGGAATTGGCGCTCGCCTGTGACATCAGAATTGCTTCGAAAACGGCAATAGTTGGACTGACTGAAACCTCACTGGCCGTAATACCTGGAGCTGGGGGAACTCAGCGTCTGCCCAGAGTAATTGGAGTGGCCAGAGCCAAAGAAATGATTTTTCGGGCGAGACGAATTTCGGCCCAGGACGGTATGGATTATGGTTTATTCCTGGAAGTCACCGAACCGGAAAATCTCTTGAAAAGGTCTCTAGAAATAGCCAATGAAGTTGCTCAAAACGGGCCGATTGCGTTGGCCCAGGCAAAATACGCCATTAATAAAGGGACTGAAGTTAGTCTTCCTGTGGGCCTTGCCATAGAATCCAACGCATACGCTATCACGATACCAACCAAGGACAGAACAGAGGGCCTTACAGCCTTTAGAGAAAAAAGAAAACCCCAGTATACCGGCGAGTAAATGGAGGACAAAAAAATGGGTTCATACGAAATGATTTATCCGAAAAAAGTTCAGATTGGCGACATTACCGTTCGAGATGGATTTCAGCATGAGGAAATATGGATTCCAACCGAAGCCAAGCTGTTTTATCTTGAAGAACTTATCCTTTGCGGAATCAAACACCTTGAAGTTACAAACTTAGGTAATCCCAGATCTATGCCACAATTTAAGGATGCAGAAGAGTTATTCAAGAAACTTCGAGATTCAAAGAAATTGTCACGAGTTGGAATTAATTGGAATGATATAACTCTAACTGCAATCACTATACGCGAGAAAGCGGTAGACAGGGCTATCTCCGCAAGAAAAGAAGGATGGGGGCCAGACCGTATTCTGATGATGGTTTCGACGGATGAAGAACACCACTTCGCCAATTCGGGAACCACTCTTCCAGCTTATTGGGAAGAGGCCAAACGTTGCATTGAAAAGGCTTCCGATGCAGGAATTAAAATGAACGGCACAGTCTCGACGATTTGGGGCTCTCCAATTTCAGGCCCGACAAAGCTGGAAGACGCTGTGGAATTCACCAAGCGATGGCTAGAAATTGGAGCGCACGATATTGAACACGCGGACCATGACGGAAGCGCTCCTCCAAACCAGGTTTACAAATATTATTCTATGATTGTGGACGCCATCCCGAATAAAAAGCTTCACGTAGCGCATTTTCATGTCACTCGTGGATGGGGAACCGCCAACTGCCTGGCGGCCCTTCAGGCAGGAATAGAGATCTTCGAAGCTACTTTAGGAGGACTTGGCGGTCAGCCGGCTAACTTCCTTGACAGGGTACCGGTAGGTGGAACTGGATCATATTATTATCGAGATCCAAATGTTGTAGGACTGCAGTCTATTGAAGACATGACAGTTATGATGGACGAAATGGGAATTGAAACAGGTATTGACGTGGACAGACTGCTGGATCTTGGAACAATGATGGAAAAAACCATAGGTCGGAGATTGCGGTCAGAATCTATATTAAATCGCAGAATACCGAAGGAACCCAGATTGGAATTTAAAAGGAAAGGTCTCGCCGAGTTGAAACAGAAATTCGGAGAGTCTCCAGATCAGAAAATACCCGCTTCATGGCCCGAAAAATCGACATACAGATCTCAGGAGGATTAATACATGAAACCTCTCTGGACCCCTCCATTGGAAAGGATTGAAAGTTCGAATCTCGTTAGTTTTATGAAACAGGTTAACGAAAAGCACAAGATGACTTTGTCGAACTACCATGAACTGTATCAGTGGTCGATAGACAACCGAGAAAACTTCTGGGAGAGCGTGTGGGAATTTGGCGGGATTATAGCGTCCAAACCATATAAAAAAGTACTTGAGGATTCGCCTGAAATTATTGGGGCAAAGTGGTTTTTAGGAGCAAGACTCAACTTCGCTGAAAATCTTCTCCGGTTCAAGGACGATCAAGTGGCCCTGGTGTTCAAAGGGGAAAATCTTCCTGTCCGGAAATTGACCTACGCCCAACTCTACGACTCAGTTGCCAGGATGGCCGCTGCGATGCGCTCCGCAGGCGTTACGGCAGGGGATAGAGTGGCGGGATATGTCCCCAACATGAACGAAACAGTAGTGGCAATGCTTGCGGCCACGAGCATCGGAGCGATTTGGTCGTCGTGTTCTCCAGATTTTGGGATCAATGGCGTACTTGACCGTTTCGGCCAGATAGAACCCAAGATACTCTTCACAGCGAATGGATATTATTACAACGGCAAGAGTCACGACTGCCTGGAAAAAATATCAGGAATCATAAAGGAACTTCCAAGTATTCAGAAGATTGTCGTCATCCCCTATACCCAGGAAAATCCCGATTTGAGCCAAGTTCCAAATGCAGTGTTATTCGAAGATTTCATGTCTAAAGAAAAGAACCTTTCTATAGAATTTGAACAACTCCCTTTCGATCACCCTGTTTATATAATGTACTCATCTGGAACCACAGGCCTTCCCAAATGCATGGTTCATGGGGCTGGAGGGACTTTGATCCAGCATCTGAAAGAACACTTGCTCCATGTTGATCTCAAACGTTCCGACAAGATTTACTATTTTACGACATGCGGCTGGATGATGTGGAACTGGTTGGTCAGCGGCCTTGCAATTGGAGCTACTGTAATTCTTTTTGACGGTTCTCCTTTCTATCCAGATGCAGGGACTATTTTCAAACTGGCAGAAGAAGAGGGCATGACAATCTTCGGTACGAGCGCCAGATATATATCCGCAATAGAAAAAGCCGGACTCAAACCAAAAGAACTGTATGATTTATCTGCTCTGAAGACGATGTGTTCCACTGGATCTCCACTGGCGGAGGAAAGCTTTAGATATGTCTACAGGGACATAAAAAAAGACATCGACCTAGCGTCTATTTCCGGAGGAACAGATATAGTGTCCTGTTTTGCGCTCGGATGTCCGATATTACCGGTCTATGAAGGTGAACTTCAGTGCCGCGGCCTGGGCATGAAGATTCAGGCCTTCAGCGGATATGGGAAACCCATTCTGGGTGAACAGGGTGAATTAGTCTGCACGGCGTCATTTCCTTCAATGCCGGTGTATTTCTGGAATGATCCGGATCTCAAGAAATACAGATCGGCCTATTTTTCTGTTTTCCCCAATGTTTGGCATCACGGGGATTATGTGGAGATAACCCTGAATGGAGGAGTCAAGATTTACGGTCGTTCGGACGCAACCTTGAATCCTTCAGGCGTAAGGATTGGAACGGCCGAAATATACCGCCAGGTTGAATCCTTGGACGAAATCGCAGACAGTATTGTGGTCGGTCAGGACTGGGACAATGACGTACGGGTTTTGCTTTTTGTTAAGACGGCCGCAGGTGTGGAACTTGATGAAACTTTAAAACGAAAAATTAAAAAGACCATCAGGGATAATACTACTCCCAGGCACGTTCCCGCTCTTATTCTTCCCATTGATGAAATCCCGGTTACTCTAAACGGCAAGAAAGTGGAACTGGCGGTTAGAAATGTAATTGAGGGGAAACCAGTCACCAATAAGGACGCTCTAGCCAATCCGGGAGTGCTTGATCAGTTTGCCAAGATACCAGAGCTTAAGGAGTGATTAATTAGCTCGTTATTGATTATGCCGCCGTTTTTTGTAAGCGGCGGTTTTTTGTTTAAATCTTTTATAACCCCAAAAGAATAATGCGCAGTGTCTTTTCTACACGGATTTAGGCGTGTAATTCAAAACCATTATTGTGATGTCGTCCGACTGAGGAACCGCTCCAAAAAACTCGTCTACTTCCCTCAAGAGATTTTCCGTAATTGATTTTGCTTCCACGCCTCGAAGTCCATCAACAATCTTAACCAGTTTTTCATCAGAAAAAGGTTTCGCTTCAACATTAAAAGCCTCGGTAACTCCGTCCGTATAAGCTAGTAGTCCTCCAAAAGGAACCAGGATTGTTTTGCCAACGCGGAAAAATCCTGGTTCCATAATGCCCAGAATTGGCCCTCCCACAGGCTCCAAAAATTCAACCGGAGTATTTTCAGTCCAGATCAGCGGTGAGTTGTGGCCGGCATTGGCGTAAATGAAATCACCGTTCTTTAGATTTAGAACCCCAACAAATGCTGTGACAAACATGCAGGTTTCATTATTTTTAGCAAGAAGCTTGTTAATTCTCTCAAGTGTTTTATCTAAAGGAGTTTCAACATCCGTACAAGCTTCGATCAAATACTTTGTCACTGCCATGAACA
>JAZDKD010000658.1:0-3722 GCA_043803345.1 Pseudomonadota bacterium | reverse complement strand
CCGTGTATCCCATTATGGGTTGGAGCAGGTTGTTGAAATCGTGGGCAAGACCGACTACGACTTTGTCGACGCTGACATCGCGGACTCCTTTCGCGAGCACGATCGCATCGCCATGGCAGCGGGGAAGCCCAGTATCAATGAAGAGTGGTTAACCTTCGCTGACGATAGCCACCGCGAGTTGGCGGAAACCATCGAGACACCCATGTACGACATAGACGGCAGCCTGATCGGTGTGCTGGGCGTCGCCCGCGATATCACCGCCACAAGAAAAGCAGAGGAAACTCAAAAACGGTTGGCGACAGCTATTGAGAATGCTGCTGAAGCAGTCATCATTACTGACGCTACCGGGATAATTCAATACGTCAACCCGGCGCAGGTGATCCTCAGTGGATATAGTCGCGATGAACTTCTCGGACAAACTACCAATGTTCTCAAAAGTGATTTTCACGATGGCAATTCTTATAAACAACTTTGGGACACCATTGGCGTTGGAACAATATGGTCAGGGAGGTTTATCAACAAGAAAAAAGACGGGACTGAATACCACGAAGACGCTTCTATAGCTCCCGTTTGCGATAAGTCAGATAACCTGACGAACTTTGTAGTGGTAGAACACGATGTAACCAAACAACTTGCGCTTCAAGAACAACTGTTCCAGTCCCAAAAGATGGAGACAATAGGGACCCTTGCTGGTGGCATTTCCCACGATTTCAACAACCTGCTCCAACCCATAATGGGATACACGGAGCTTCTTATGATGGGGAGGAAACCAGGAGACACGGAATTTGACGTTTTCCAAAAGATATATGACGCAGGCAAGCGCGGAGCGGATCTAATCAAAAGCCTAATGCTATTTAGCCGAAAGGTTGAGCCGGAGTTTGGTCGTGTTGATTTGAACCATGAGATACTTCAGGCACAGAAACTCCTTTCTCAAACCATTCCCAAGACTATCAAGATTGATTTGCGTCTCAGCGAAGACCTGGAAACTGTCCGGGCAGATCCGTCTCAATTAGGGCAGGTTCTACTGAACCTTGGAGTCAATGCCAGGGACGCCATGCCAGATGGCGGGATGTTGACGATTGAGACCACAAACGTACAGTTGGACAAGGAATATTGTGATACTCATATTGAAGCCAAACCTGGAAGTTACGTATTGCTGACCGTTTCAGATATCGGTCAAGGGATGGACAGCGAAACACTGTCTCACATATTTGAGCCGTTCTATACTACCAAAGAAAGGGGAAAAGGGACCGGACTAGGACTTTCGACTGTCTACGGTATCGTCAAGAAACATGAAGGTCACATAATATGTTACAGCAAACCTGGAAAGGGGACCACATTCACAATCTACTTTCCCTCAATTCAAATGGAAAAAGATTCAGACACTCCAACGGATGAGTCGCCGATTCCGGGTGGGACGGAGACTGTTCTCCTGGTGGATGATGAAGAGGATGTTAGGGATCTTGGGGCAACACTTCTTAACCGTTTCGGCTATAAGGTCATCATGGCCGTTAACGGGAAAGAGGCTCTGGAAATATACCAAAGAGAGGGCAAGAGTATCTCGCTGATTATTCTGGACCTGATCATGCCCGAAATGGATGGCAGGCGATGTATGGCAGAAATACTCCATGTCAATCCCAACGCCAAGGTTATTATAGCGAGCGGTTATTCTGGGAGTGCTCCGGCTGCCATGGCAGCCGGAGCAAAGGGATTCGTCCAAAAACCGTACAACGTGAGACACCTTTTGACTCCGGTTCGTGAGGTATTGGATGCGGATTGATTATACACCATTTTCTTTCAAGCCATGACGGACGTTTAGGAAGCCGGTTGGCAATTTGTCACTTCCCATTGGCCCACCCACGTAGAATTCACGCGCGGGCGCCGGCTTTCGGGCGCATGACAATTTTAGCTGTTCTTACCTAGCTTCAGGTCTTCAACCACTGATCTGTACTTGTCGTGAATCATTCTCTGGTCGAATTCCCAGAATTCCTGGAGCATAGTTTCCTGCTCTTTCTCACTCAAGTAATTCTCTGATCTGGGAAAAAAGACTTTGTCCTCTTTTGTTATGTGTTCCGGATAGAACTCGACGAGCACGGTTAGCTTCTTTTTGATAGTTTGAAGAGCATCCAGGCTTCCTTAAGAAAGTGTTTCTTGGCCTGAACCAGCTCTACCACGACCTGCCTAGCGTAATTGTGCTCGTCAACCAACTCACTCATAACCTTTTGGTCTTCAAAGGCCATACTCTTTTTGGCAAGTTCCTTGAACATGATATCTTCCTCCTTGCCGTGGTGAGTACGGTCGGCATAGGTTCTGATGAAATCTACAGTGGTATCAATAAAGACGCTGTCTATGGCGTTTGTCCTGTCAATGAAGGATATCTGATTTCTCACAACTTCCAGCATTTTCTCTATCAACCGATGTTCAATCATCAACGGGCCTCTAGGTTTCATCACGGTAACTCCTTGGGTTCGTATATACGATAATCCCCACCATACTATCATATATTGTTATTTGGACAGCTCGTATTTCATTTTGACAGATGTCTATTCAGAGTTTCAATAACTTTTACAGCCGCTGGAGAGAGGTGTCCCTTTTTGTGGGAAAATATATCAATAATTGAAACATGTGAACCATAATAAGCCTCATTGGCCTCCCAATCAGCCTCCAAGATCCCTCCCTGTATTGTCAAGCCTGCAAAAAGACCCGAGGCTCGAGAATATGATAAAATCCCCGCAGATAATGAAATGTCGGTTTCTGCGGACGCTTCTCGGCCAACAGGACCTGCTGCCACCGAAGCGTCTACCCCGATTGTAAACTTGTCTTTAAACAAATTTTTTACATTAACGTCACTCATCACCAACAGAACCAATTCGGTCGATTGGACACCTATTTGCCAACCGAAACTTCCACCATAAAGAGTGACAAACGCAGGAGGGCCCCATTTCCGGTCCGATGGGTCACGCCGTAAGGCCACGCCTGTTCCATACTGCCCACCTATCCCCATACCCGCTTTGATAACTGACGGAAATATAATTATGGCTCTGCTACGATTGAGTAAATCATGAGGGATCCCCCCGTCGGGAGCCTTGAGCATCTCAGTTATGACTTGCTTTGCATCATTCAATCTATTTTCAAGCTCTAAATTTTCGGCACGGCATATCCCCTGGCTGATATTTCCCACCATCAATAATAGAAACAGGATTTGCAGGACCGTTTTTTTCTTCATCTAATCCTCCTTAGCAAGAAACGGTTTTAATGTTTACACGGTTGGAAAGAATTTTGCAGCGGGACCAGTGCGACCGGGTTTCCGTAACCATTCACTCCAAGAACTAGCCCGGAAATACGGCGTTAATCCCGACCGCTCGAAGCGTCGTCCGGAGAAACCCCCAGCTTTTCCGCAATCTGCTGGACTTGAACACTTCCCAGGACCTGCTGAATCTGTTCCGGAGAAATCGGAAGGTTTTCTCATTTACCGATCCATGAAGACATTACCTCGCCAAGCCCTTTCTCGTTGAAGGTGTTTACACTAACCCTTTTTTAGAGGTCAGCGGGGCCTGACAGCTCTAAACACTTACCGCCAGTGGTTGTTGCTGACTTGCGCCGGCCGCATAGGCTCCAAAGTATCTATCGATCTTTTCTTCCCATTCGGCAGAGGTGAAATCGGGCCATGTCTTACTTTCGAAATTTAGGGCTTTTTCAAGGGCGGGCTTATCGATGTCGAG
>JAZDKD010000657.1:0-5078 GCA_043803345.1 Pseudomonadota bacterium | reverse complement strand
AACGGTAAGTAGAGTTTCGGCAAGATCCTGCGAACGGGCCGAAGCCTGGAATGAGCTGCTCTTTGTTATCAACCATATAGCCAGAGGAAAACCCAAAGCAATCAAGATAAGTAACGCAACCATGACTTTTAAATATTTGAAAACTTCGAAACTCGCCAGTTTATTAAAATAACTGCGATCCTCGGCTTTCTCTCCCGTGACTTTAATTGATTCCAATGTCTTTTCGATCTTTTCGAACCTGTTTTCAATAGCCCCTGGAGATTGATCCTGGCTCTGCACATTTTTTGTTAACGTCTGGTTGACAGAATTGTCATCTACGGCAAACAACGGACAAATAGTGACGACACTAAGTGTTCCAATCACAGTCAGCAATATCAAAAGAACGCGCCATTGGGATGACATTATTCCTCCTCTTTTCTTCCTTACCTCTAAAGCAGGTATTCTGAAATCCATTCCAACTCCTCCGTCAACTGATCAATCCTATCTGCTTACCGACGCGTCCACAAATCTCCGCGACCGTATCAAGGTCGTCAAGCGAATGAGTCGCCATCAGACACATCCGAATCCTTTGTCCCCCGGGCGGCACCGCCGGGGAAACAACGCAATTTGTAAAAATCCCTTGATCAAATAAGAGACGCCAAAAAATTGCCGCTCTAGCGTCATCACCAACAATCATCGGGACTATAGGGGTTTCCGTCGGGCCTGTGTCAAACCCCAAATCGACTATTCGTTTCATAAGAAACCTTGTATTTGTCCAAAGTTTTTCAAGAATCTCGGGTTCAGTCTTAATAACATCAAGGGCGGCTTGGGCGGCGGCAATCGAGGAAGGCGGCATAGACGCCGAAAAAATAAGCGCTCTGGAATTGTGCCTGATATAATTTATGACGGAGGCATCGCCGGCGATAAAACCTCCAAGAGATGCCAGAGACTTGCTGAACGTTCCCATGACAAGGTCCACTTGATCCGTCAAGTTGAAATGCTCGAGCGTTCCCCTGCCTGTTTTGCCGAGAACTCCTATGCCGTGAGCGTCATCAAGCATTATTCGCGCCCCGAATTCTTTTGCTACCGACACAATTTCAGGTAGGGGCGCAATGTCTCCTTCCATACTGTAGACACCATCCACAATTACCAGAACACCATCGGAATCGGCGCTTGCCTCGAGATTTCTCCTGAGTGACTCGGGGTCGTTGTGACGAAACCGCCTCACCTTGCCGAAAGAAAGCCTGACACCTTCCAAAATGCTGGCGTGAACAAGTCTGTCCACAATTACTGTGTCATTTCGCGCCAACAATGGCGCTATTGCGCCCTGGTTGGTAAGAAACCCGGTCGTAAAAACTTGGGCGGATTCCTTTCCCACAAACTCCGAGAGAGAAGCTTCCAACTGTTCGTGCATTTCCAACGTGCCGTTTAGAAACCTCGAACCTGAGCAACTTGTCCCGTTCATTTCCAAAGCCTTCATTGCAGCTTGTTTGACTTTGGGATGAGTCGTTAATCCAAGATAGTTGTTTGAACCTACCATTATCATGTCGCGTCCGTTCACAACGACATGTGGCCCGTTCAAAGTGGAAATCGCCTTAAAATAAGGGTAAAAGCCTAGCTCAATCGCTTCCTTTTCCCGTTTGAAGGAGTAACACTTTTCAAAAAGATCTTTCATTTTTACGCGCCTGCACGAAAGACGACAATCTTTAAAGAGATTCCTGTCCGCCGCTTTGTCCTGCTAAAACAAGCCATTTTATAGCAAATCGTAACTATTGTACTCGTCATTGCATGATCACGTCAAGAAAATCGACTCTGCCGAATTCTAATCCCAGGCAATGTGGTAAATCAAAAAAAACGATCACCAGCCTGAAGCCGGTGATCGATGGTATGAAAAGATTTAAGTTGTTGGGCTTGATTATTACTTCTTCACGTCGCCTGTAGCCGCTCCGTGCAATTTGACTTCAACCTTTTCTTCCAGGCCCTGATAGTACTTCTGGAGAATGGCTACGACTTCTGGACGAGAAAATTCTGGTGGTAATTCTCCGCCTTCTGAGAGTGTTTTACGCACCATTGTTCCGGAGAGAAGCAAACGGTCCGCTTTTCCATGGGGACATGTTCTCATTGAAGCCATGCCGCCGCATTTGAAGCAATGGAATGTCCAGTCGATATTGAGCGGTTGAAGTTCGAGCGCCCCTTCAGGAATCTTATCAAAGATCGTCTGAGCGTCAAATGGTCCATAGTAATCACCAACACCGGCATGGTCACGGCCTACAATAAGATGGCTGCATCCGTAGTTTTGTCGGAAAACGCCGTGAAGAAGAGCTTCCCTGGGGCCGGCATATCTCATTTCCATAGGATAGCCTTTCGTGACAACGGTGTCTTTCACAAAGTAATTGTCTACAAGCGCATTTATGGCGTCGACTCGAACGTCCGCAGGAATGTCACCGGCTTTCAGCTTTCCAAGCAACTGATGAATAATTATGCCGTCCATTACTTCAACGGCGATTTTAGCTAGAAACTCATGGGACCTGTGCATTGGGTTACGTAACTGCAAAGCGGCAATTCGTTTCCAACCTTTTTCTTCAAATATAGCCCTTGTCTGAGCAGGGGTTCCGTATAGGTCACCATATTCTTCAGGGAATCCGCCTTCTGTCAAAACTTTGACCGGGCCGGCGAGGTTGTACTTTCCTTGAGCCATAACCTTTTGCACACCAGGATGTTCCATGTCATCTGTTGTGAAAACTTTTTTACACTCGTAAGCTTTGTCGATAGTATACTTTTCAGTCACCTTCATGGTGGCGACCGTATAACCATCATCTGAGTCAACTAGAGCTATCTCGTCCCCTTCTTTGATACTCTCATCATCAGTGGAAACAGTAATCGGAATAGGCCAAAAGAGGCCATTAGCCATCTTGAATTCGTCGCATACACCTTTCCAATCAGCTTTGGTCATGAAACCTTCAAGCGGTGTAAAAGCGCCACAACCCATCATAAGGAGATCGCCGGTTTCTCTTGATGAAATCTTAATTTTCTTGAGAGTTTCGGCTCTTTTCTTCTCCGCTTCTAGCGCTGCGCCTGTTAGCATTAAAGGTTTTAATTCCCCACCACCGTGAGGTTTCACCAGCTTGGATTTCGACATTTGTAGTCCTCCTTGAACGTTATGCCTTGTTAAAAGCACTCCCCAAGACCGGATTCAGCAGCCTACAGATAAAGAATCCTGTGTTTGGGGGTGTCTTTTCTAAGTTGTGGAAAAAACAGATATGATAGCCAATAGTAATTGTGAAGAACCTCCTTGTCAAGGAAAAAGCATGAGATTTAGAACTGTTACGCGTTTTACGGCACGTTTAGAATGGTGAAAAGCAATTCCATGCCCCACTACTTTTAAGCTTCACGCAAACCGTGTGCCACTTAATCATTTTTTCAGGTAATGATTAATCCAGCTTCCGAACAAACTTGAACCGCGTCTATTTTTGGCAATCAGTCTTTCACAAGCTGGAGGGATGTCAGATTTCTTTACAAAATGTAAATAAACCAACACTTATCGGTCTTCCTTTTTTCATGAAGATCGACGAGATAAGTTTATTTGCATGGGTCTGAGATATGAAATTTTTGAAAATATTTGAGCTAATACCTTAAAATTCCAAAGTTCTTACGGCAATTTTGCTGAAATCAGATCAGGAATTTTCCAGTGAGCTAATACTGGTCCCATTGGAGAGTCGCTGAACCTTTTGGCCACTCTCATTCCTGCCAGTTCTGACGAAGCAAAGTAAGCCAAAGGATTATACATTTGATTCGCCACTCTAACTTCCAAATGGAGGTGTGGTCCTGTAGATCTTCCGGTATTTCCCACTAGTGCAATTTTTTGACCCTTCTTGATGACGTGCCCCGGCTTTACCAAAACTTTGGACAGATGGGCGTAGTAAGTGTACGTTCCACTACCATGTTCAATCAGAACAGTGTTGCCGTATCTTCGGAAACGCTTCTGGCTGCCAGTGAAGACTATCTTTCCATCGGCGCACGCTAGAACCGGACTGCCAATCGGCGCTGCAATATCAAGCCCTTTGTGAAAACTTCCCCAGCGAAAACCGAATGGAGAAGTCAAAACTCCTTGCCGCACAGGGAACTTTAGAAATGGAACACTAGGATGTCTTAAGCCGCGGATAGCTCCTGCAACAGCATATCTCGAATCCGGGGGGGTTCCTCCGGCTAATGATTTGGTCTGACCAGGCGTTTTCTTTTGTCCTGAGTCCGGCAATAGTGCGGTGGCAGGCAGGAAAATCGTTTCTCCCTCATTTAATTTGTAAGGAGAACCCAACCGGTTTACCTTTGCCACAGTCCTCAGGTTCAAACCATAAACGTCACAAATATGCGCTAGGGTCTCCCCCTTACCTACTACATGAAAGGCGCCTTCCTCATCTGATGAAACCTTACTTTTCGCGGTATCAGAATTAGTCGATTTCTTAAGCAAGTCTTCAGCGGACGAAGATCTTAACGCGGCCAAATTAGCTGAGCATCCTGACAGAAGCACTATGGCACACGCTAATAACCATAATACTCCGCGATCCACTGACTTGAATTTTTTGCCATAACATTCTGACATAAGACGTATTTTATCAAATAGCCCTACAAAGTCAATAACAAAATAAGGTATTTTATTAATATGTTATACTGATTTAGCAATATATTACATTATGTTGAAGGGGTAATGGAATTCGTCGGGTTTATTTGATTTGATGGGAAGATCAGACAAATCGCGTAATCAGGGATTTTCTTGGCAGGAGATGTCATTAAATTTAAAAAGAGCTAAAGCAAAATTTGAATCGCTTTAGCTCTCGGGTCGGTTTTTATTTCTAGCTGACTATCCTACTACTTCTGTACGGGTTGTCCCGGGGCTGGAACCTGAATAGGCTCTGTCGGATTTTTCTGCGCCTGATTCTTGGTTTCTTCTTCTTTCATTTTTTGAGCTTCTTCCGCCCATTTTTTTGCATTTAGGGACGCAATTTGCTGTTTCAGCATGACTAATTCCTGGTCATAAGCCTTAACTTGGCGGTTCAAATTTGCTCTAGCGGAATTCTTGATTTCGTCGATTTGGGCATCAA
>JAZDKD010000656.1:0-3877 GCA_043803345.1 Pseudomonadota bacterium | reverse complement strand
CACCATCTGGCCCGTGATCATCTCAAACACCAGCAATTGGCCGACATGATAGCAAAGTTTCGCCAGTGGCTTCGAGGGAAACGGCCAAAGCGTTTTGGGTCTGTAGAGTCCAACCTTGAGCCCGGACTGACGAACTCGGTGAACAGCGCCTTTTGCTATTCTCGCTGCTGTCCCGTAAGCTACGATCACGAGTTCCGCGTCATCAGTCAGGTACATTTCCTGATCAGTGATGGCTTCCGTAATCGCCTCGTACTTCCGAACCAGTCTCCAGTTGTGCTCTTCTTCTGTCGGGGGATCGAGCAGGAGAGAAAGGATGACTTTACTGCCGCGTCCCTTCGACCCATTAACGACCCATTCCTTTTTAGGTAAAGAGGAAGGATCTATAGGTTCGGGAAATATAACCGGTTCCATCATCTGGCCCATCATTCCATCACCGAGGATCATGACCGGAGTCCTGTAATGATCGGCCAGATCGAAGGCCTGCCGTGTCATGTCGGCGATTTCTTGCCCATAGGCGGGGGCAAGGACTATCACTCGGTAGTCTCCATGGCCGCCGCCGCGAGTCGCCTGGAAATAATCACCCTGTGCGGGGGCAATGTTGCCCAAACCGGGACCACCTCTCATCATATTGACAATGACCGCCGGCAATTCCATCGCGGCCAGATATGATATTCCTTCCTGTTTGAGACTGATGCCTGGACTTGATGACGAGGTCATCGCTCGCGCTCCGGCCGCGGCTGCTCCGATAACCATGTTGATCGAAGCTATTTCACTCTCAGCTTGAATAAAAACAGCGTCATCCATTCGCGCGAATTTTGAGGACATGTATTCAGGCAGTTCATTTTGCGGTGTAATGGGATAGCCGAAATAAGCTCTGCAACCAGCTCTTATCGCCGCCTCTCCGAGCACATGAGTGCCACGCATGAGGGTTTTAGCCGACATTCTTAATTCCTCTCAATCAGTTTCATCTTTAGATGTTTTTTCTTCACGGTAAACCTCGATAGCGACATCCGGGCACATAACTGCGCACATGGCGCACCCGGTGCACTCGATCTTATCGTTTTCAGCAACATCCTCTTCGAGGAAACACGCAGGGTAGTATCCTTTGGTATTGAGTTTTGGAGAGATTTCGATTTTCTTCTTGGGGCATACAAGGATGCAGAGTCCGCATCCTTTACAGCGTTCCCGATTGATTTCAATACGGCCTTTCACGCTTTTTACTCCGATATAAAGGGTAATTGTCCAACCTAAATTTTATTGCCTTTTATGTCAACAAAAAACCGAAAAAGTAAATTTGAGCACAAAGACCTTCGTTCAGCTCAACCTCCATTACGACAAACGTTACCTGTCCATGATTAAAGGTTTAGCGATTAAGCTGGGCGCCTATTTCGCTCCATCGCTTTTGTGAACGGGATCAAGGGTTTTAATCCAGTATTCCAGATCTGTCTTGAATAGCGGATTCTTGGTCAGCAGGGTTGATTTCCTGAACAGATCAATAGCGGCGGACCGGTGACCGAGATCCAAAAGGGTGGCCCCGGCCATTGCCACCGAAGCCGCTTTTTCGGGATACAACTCAATGTTGGCCACATATCTTACAAGGCTGTTTTTAGGCGCCACAATCCTTATCACGTCATCTAAATAAAAAGGGTAAGCAAAAAGCGGGGCCACCTCCGTGGCCTGGCTCCAGTCTGTTATAGCCTGAAAAATCCTTCCATTGCGAGCGAATGCTGTTCCCCTGTTTAATAGAGCCTCATAGGTTCGGGGCCGCCTGGACAGGTATGAACTGAAAAGACTCACCGCCTTTTCGTCCTGGCCTATATCAAGGGCCCGAACGCCGCGGGCAAAATCGTCCGCCTCAGCCCTACCCGGAACAACCATGAGCAGGACAGCCAGACAGACCGCAAAAACGGCGCAGTTTTCGAAAAAACTCCTCATGAATTTCATAATCACGCTCTTACAATTTCCCAGTGTTCTACCTTATGCGATATTTGGCCACTTTTCAACTCCTGAAAATTTTCAAGAAAGCTAGGGTTGAGTCTTCACCCATTACCCGTCGTGATGAGTTTTCATTGACATATTAAGACTTAATGTGGTATGCTTAGGAACCCTTAGAAAAAAAGGGCTGATGCAAGGTCGAGAGCCCGGCTTATAACTGAACGCAGATTTTTGAGCCGGGCTTTCGTTTGTACGGAAATTCCCGAGGAGGTTATTATACATGCCGGTTTCCGGAAAAATTGCGGAATTCATGGAACGATCTTCATGGATAAGGAAGATGTTCGAACAGGGGGCCTCCCTGAAAAGTCAACATGGAGCCGAAAATGTTTTTGATTTCAGTCTCGGGAACCCTAATCTCGAGCCATCTGCTCCAGTCAAAAAGGCCATTATGGATGCGGCCTCTGTTTCGACACCCGGAGTCCACGCCTACATGCCGAACGCAGGATTACTCTCCACCAGGGCCGCTGTTGCCGGTAAAATCGCCAGAGACGAAGGTGTTCAGATCGATGAAAAAACGATCGTCATGACGGTTGGCGCCGGTGGAGCTATGAACGTAGCTCTAAAGACCATTACGAATCCAGGCGATGAGATCGTTATTCCCAAGCCGTTTTTTGTGGAATATGTCTTCTACGTTGACAATCAGGGAGGAAAAGCGGTTCTTGTCCCCACAAAATCGGATTTTGGCCTTGACATCAACGCAATCGAATCCGCTATCAACCCTTCGACGGCCGCGGTGGTCATCAACTCACCCAACAATCCTACGGGCAAGGTTTACTCCCAATCAGAAATAGATGAATTGTCCACGCTTCTTCTTGCAAAGAGCGGGGAATTTGGCCGAGCCATCGTCCTGATATCCGATGAACCCTACCGCGGAATCATTTACGATGGGGTTGCCGTCCCAAGCATTCTGAGGGCATACCCAAACAGCGTTGTAGTCACCTCCTTTTCCAAGGATCTCTCCCTGCCGGGCGAAAGGCTTGGTTACATAGCCATGAACCCGAAAATGGAAAACGCTCAGCAGACTTATGACGGACTGGTCCTTTGTAACCGTATCCTGGGATTTGTAAACGCGCCTGCGCTCATTCAGCGGGCTGTGCAGAGCTGCCTGGACGCAGTGGTGGACATATCGGTTTATCAGCGACGGCGCGACAGACTTTTTGAGGCTCTCACCGGTTTTGGTTACGACCTGGTAAAGCCCGAAGGAGCTTTCTATCTTTTCCCCAAATCTCCGATAGAAGATGACGTGGCTTTTGTGAATCTTCTTCAGAAGAAGCTTATTCTTACCGTTCCAGGAACAGGCTTTGGAGGCCCGGGATACTTCCGGATCGCCTACTGTGTTTCCGACGCAACCATTGAGGGATCACTAAAGGGATTTGAAGAAGCCATAAAAGAGGCAAAAAGCTGATTCAACAAGAAAACGGCTCAACAAAAAAAGCCGGACAATTCCGGCTTTTTTTGCTTTGGAGCTAACTGTTACCGACCTTCAAGCTCATGGAGTTTGGTCCCGATCTCGAGAAGCGCTGATTTCTGGGCAGCCACAGCGTCTTCGAGTTCCCTGATTTTTCCGAGAAGCCCGTGAATATCTTTTGAAGCCTCGGCTGTGACTCCTTGGGCCTTGGATGTTATGTTCTTTCGTTCCGTCTCGATTCCACCCTTAAGCAAGGACAACGAATCCTCCAGTGGCTGTATTTTTTCCTTGAGTTCGGCCACAGCGGCTTCCTTAACTTTGGGCAGGGTCTTTTTCACGGCGTTGATCAGTTTGGTGTTATTGTCCAAAACTTCCTTACGCACTTCAGCGATTCCCTTGGTAAGTTCGTCCACTCGCTTGGTCATGGCGTCGATTGTTTTTTTCTCGGCCAAAGATTCCTTGGCGCCTGTGGCG
>JAZDKD010000655.1:0-5509 GCA_043803345.1 Pseudomonadota bacterium | reverse complement strand
TCTCTGCTAAGCATCATTAGTCTGCAGGCGGCAAACAATCCCATGTTCGCGGAAAGGATAAATCTTACAGACGTGGTTATTCGACCGCTAGCCCAAAATATGAGTATAATTCTGTTATTCTTGATTCCACTTCTTACTATGCGCTTATTCTCCGAGGAAAAAAAGTCCGGCGCCATAGAACTATTGCTAACGTATCCAGTCAACGACTTTGGAATTGTGATGGGAAAGTTCACCGCAACATTAGCGGTCTTCCTTGTAATGATTGCATGCACTCTCTCCTTCCTTCCGATCATGGCTCCACTCGGTTCTTTTGACATAGGTGTGTTCTTGAGCTCATATCTGGGACTAATATTGATGGGATCAGCTTTCATTGCAATGGGAGCCTTCATATCGTCAATAACCGAGAATCAGATTATCGCTGGGGCGATATCGTTTGGAGCGGCTCTCATGTTCTGGATCATAAGCTGGACCTCCTCGTTCACCGACCCCACCACAGGGGCAATAATCAAGCAAGTATCAATTCTGGAACGGTTAGACTCTTTTTTGAAAGGTATAATCGTGGTTTCCGATGTCTCGTATTTCGTTTTCTTCACCTCGGTTTTTCTGTTCTTAACTTTTAGGTCAATCGAAACACAGCGCTGGAGGGGGTGAAAAATGAGCGACTTCTTGCAATCTCGAGCAATGAGAGGCGGGGGCTTGGCAGTCGGAACACTGATATTCTTTGGAATAGTAATTGCTCTTCAATACATAGCGATAGAAAACCCCAAGAGGTGGGACCTTACCAATTCTGGAAAACATACACTAGCCCCACAGAGCCGAAAGCTTGTGGAAACATTCAAAGATAACAATCTTCCCGTAGAAGTCCTCGCTTTTTATGAAACAAAGGATCAGCAGGGCCGCGAGGAGACTCAGGATCTTCTCGAACAATATCGGGACGTATGGAAGAACTTTAGTTACACTTTCTACGATCCCGACAGGGAAAGGGCTATTGCGCTTCAAAACAAGGTGGACACTTACCCTACGCTCACTCTTAAAGCTGGCGACAAGATCGAACGTCTCAACACGATCAACGAGGAATCAGTGACAAACGCCCTTATGAAACTTCATAGAAAAGACGCAAAAAAAGTCTATTTTCTTAAGGGACACGGTGAACTTGACACGGCAGATTCCAGTCCTCAAGGCTTTGCAACGGCAAAAGAGCAAATTGAAAAACAAAATTATAAAACAGAGGAACTGATTTTGCTTCAAACTCCGGAAGTTCCCTCCGACGCGACAATACTTATCATCGCAGGCGCAAAGACTGATCCCATGGAGAACGAGATTAAAGCTATTCACGATTATGTGCGACGGGGAGGCAGCCTTCTTGCTCTTATAAATCCTTTTCAGACTCCCAACCTAACACAATTACTGGCTAAATTTGGTTTTCAGACCTCCAGTGATATCGTTGTTGACAGAATGAGCCAGGCGCTGGGTGGGGATTACCTTATGCCTGTTATTACCACTTATGCTCAGTTCCCGATCACCAAAGGTTTTACGGTTGCTTCATTTTTCCCCCAAACTAGGTCGGTTGGCATAATCTCGCCCTCTCCCCCTGACATTCAGGCCACCGAACTCGCAATGACCAGTCCTGTGTCATGGACTATTGATGAACAACAATTGAAATCAGGAGTCGCTGACTTTGATGAAAAAACAGGGCAAAAAGGTCCTATACCAGTAATGTCCGTTTCAACAATCACAATTAAGAAGGATCAACCAGAAAAAAAATCTCCTCAATCTGTAGATGCCTCAAAAATCACTGATCATGGAGGGGAAAAGTCCCAGAAGGAAGTTGACACTTCAGACAAGTCCTCGAACGAGTCGGATGGTCAAGAGACCGCGGTAAAAGGTAGAGTCGTAGTAACTGGTAGTTCACTGTTCGCCTCCAATCGATTTTTTAAGCTCCAGGGAAACGGTGATTTGTTCCTTAACACGATTTCGTGGCTGGCGGAGGACGAAAACCTTATCGCCATTCGACCCAAGTCACAAAAGGCGCAACCTGTGGTCCTGACTGCAAGTCAGTCGCTTATTTCTTTCATGGTCCCAGTTGTGATTATACCTTTTGTTTGGATTATAGTGGGCGCTACCGTTTTTGTGTACCGAAGAAGGTTGGCCAGGGCGAGTTGACAATGTTATGTCTATAACACTACCAATGCGGAGGACTTGACTTAAATCATGAGATTACCAAAGCTAATGGTCTACTTGTGTGTGTTGTTGGCTATTCTGCTTTACATATTCCTCGTCGAATTTAGGTACAAGAAGGCTGAGTCTGAAAATAAGGAAAAAACTTCTCGACTTTTACAATTGGAAAAAGATTCGATAGCCGAAATAAAAATTGTACGATCCGAAGATGAACCTATCAGGATAGCGAAAAACGAGGCTAATGCCTGGCGTGTGGTCAGTCCTCTAGACACTCCTGCCGACACAAGCACGGTAGATCGCTTGATTGCATCGGCCATATCCGCCCAGCCAGAAAAGATCGTCCTGGAAAAAAATACGGATTGGAACACTTATGGTCTGGAAAAACCAAGCTTATCTCTGTTTTTTAGCGCAAAAGGCAAAACATCTGAAATTTCTTTTGGAGCTTCAAATCCATCCAAGTCTTCATACTATGTGAGAGTCCAGGACGATCCCCGACTTTTCCTTGTCGCCGACACACTTGAAAAAAGTCTCAATAAATCTCTGTTTAATGTCCGTGAAAAAGCCGTCGTGAAATTTTCACCAGAAGAAATAACCGAAATAGAGATTATCCATGAAGGTCAACAAACGGATCTCAAGAAAACAGAAGGGAAATGGCGTATCACTCATCCGATGGACACTAGGGCGAACACTGCAATAATTAGATCATTTCTGACGAACCTAAAGGACTTGAAGGCACAGGAGATAATCGATACCCCATCGAATGGAAACAATTCTAATATTCTTAATGAATCTTTGAACAAAATTGCTTTCAAAGGCAGGGATTTTTCAAAAACCCTTACTTTTGGCGTTGACAGGAACCAGACTGAAGAATCTAAAACACCCGGCCACTCGCTTTATGTTTCGGTATCTGGACAAACACCTGTTTATGTCGTCGACGGCAAATTCTTTGAGCGGAATAAAATGAACATCGAAAGTCTCAGAGATCGATCCATAACCTCGTTCGAACCGATTGACGTCCAGAAGATCGAAATTGAATTTATGAATAAAAAGTGGTTGCTTGCAAAATCTTCGGATAACAAATGGAACATGCAGGCGCCGGATAAAATTGATGAACTGGAAGACTGGCTGGTGAGTGGTTTGCTGTGGTCAATTAGAGATTTGAATTTCAAATCTGAAATTATTCCTGTCCCGGAAGACCTTTCTCATTACCATTTGGACAACCCTCAACTTCGAATTTGGCTTCATCAAAAAGAATCTTCGAGTCCAACTAATATCCGCATGGGGTGGCCCCCTTTATTTCAGGATGCTTCCACAAAAGTTGATTCGGTCTTTGCTTCAGCACAATCCGAGGGGTCGCCTGGAGCGAACGATGCGACCCGAAAAAACGAACCGAAAACTCCACCGACTATTTACGCTATCGTAGAGCCGAGTTTTGACATACCCGCCATTTACATACTTGATGGAGGATTCGTTGGAAGATTAAGAATAGATCTCGAGCAAATTGAGAAGAAGAAGAAATAGGTTAGGCACAATAAATCATCTATCGGAGCAATTCGACACTTGCCCGGTTATGGCATGCGAGGAGGCTATGCCTCGGCTCCTCAGCATTACCATTACTGCGGTCAAAGCAGCCGGGGTGACACCCGGAAGTCGGGAAGCCTGCCCTATCGAGTTCGGCCGTACCGAGCTCAATCGCTCCTGCAGTTCCCGAGATAGCCCAGGAACTGATTCATAATCAAAGTTTTCAGGGAGTCGGACGTTCTCCAACCTGGAAAATTGCTCGGCTTCATGTTTTTGTCTGGCGATATATCCTTCATATTTTAATTCTACCTCAACTTGAGAAGCCAACCATCGATCTACATGACCAAGGTTCCAGGCATCCAATGATTCCAGATCAACTACTCTAATCTCAGGTCTCCTTAGAATTTTAAGGGCCGACATGCTCTCACGAATCTCGGAACCTCCCCGAAAGCGGATCAAAGTGTTTAATTCCTGTGATGGCCTGATTTTCAATTCATTGAGTTGTTTGAGAAAAGCTTGAAGTTCTATGCTCCTCTGTTCGACCATCCTTACAGTGTCTAAGGAAACAAGTCCTACTGCCGTGCCTTTCCTGGCAAGTCGATCAATTGCGTTATCCTCCCTGAGCAAAAGTCTGTGTTCGGCCCTGGAGGTAAACATGCGATAAGGCTCCTCAACCCCCCGTGTGACAAGATCTCCAATCATAACTCCAATATATGCTTCGGACCTGTCCAGAATCATCGGGGGCTTTCCTGAGAGTTTCAGGGCAGCGTTTACACCCGACATCAATCCCTGGGCTGCCGCCTCTTCATAACCCGAGGTTCCGTTGATTTGGCCTGCAAAGTACAGATTCTCTATAAGCTTTGTTTCAAGAGTCTGTTTGAGACATCTAGGATCTATGAAATCGTATTCGATTGCGTAAGCAGGTCGAATTATTTCGGCATATTCAAGGCCTGGGACCGTATGAAGTAATCCATACTGCAATTCAGCCGGCAATGAATTACCCAAGCCTTTGAGATATATCTCCGAAGATTTCAATCCCTCCGGTTCTGCAACCACCGGGTGACTAGGGCGATCGGGAAATCGCGCGATTTTATCTTCAAGCGAAGGACAATATCGAGCAGGCACTCCCTGAATTGCCCCAGAATACAAAGACGATCTTGCCAGATGCTTCTGGACAAATTCTCTGGTTTCATCGGTTGTGCGTGTCCTGAAACATGACCTCGTCGGTCTGTCTATTGATCCGGTTTTTATAGAGAAAGGGACAGCTTCGTCATCTCCTCTGTCCTCCAGCATCTCAGAAAAGTCAATGCTTGACCTCTTGACCCGAGGAGGTGTTCCTGTTTTGAAGCGCCCACATGGGAATCCAATTTCTTTTAACTGAACGGCAAGACTTATGGACGGAAATTCACCCGCCCTTCCCGCTTTATAACTCACAGGTCCAACATGTATGGTACCGTCAAGAAAGGTTCCTGTAGCCAGGATCACAGATCGAGAAGCGACCCGATAACCTGTCCTCTCTATTATGCCTTCGCATCTACCGTTTTGAACCATTATACGGTCAACCATCTCCTGCCTGATCAGGATGTTTTCTTGAGCTTCAATGGCAGTACGCATCGCTACAGAGTAATCAAGACGGTCGCATTGCATCCTGGAACCTCGAACAGCCGGCCCCTTGCTAACACCTAGCAGTTTGTACTGAATGCAGCTCTTGTCTGCAGCGATCCCCATTTCTCCACCCAGAGCGTCCACTTCTTTAACCAGGTGGCCTTTCCCAATTCCACCGATTGACGGGTTGCAAGGCATTAGCCCG
>JAZDKD010000654.1:0-2844 GCA_043803345.1 Pseudomonadota bacterium | reverse complement strand
GTCTGCCCTGGATCAATCTTAAAGGCCTTTTCAAAAAGCTCAATGGATTCGTCTGATTTCCCCATGCGTCGGTATGCTACACCTTTATCGGTAATTACTTCGGGATTCCCCGGATCAATTGTAAGAGCCTTATCGTACGCCTCTACAGATTTAGGATATTCCCCGATGTCGAAGTAGTCGTTGCCAAGTTGTATCAACGCCTCAACATTGTCAGGGCTGGCTTTTAGCATTCGTTCTATACCGGATATCCGGTTCTTAATCTCATCCTTTGGATTTGATTCCTTATTCTGCCTTTCCTTCTGGGGGCTAACTCCTGCAACATCTAGTTTCCATGCTGAAATTCCTATGCCCGTTATTACCCCGACTATGAACACCAGAAATATCCCTATTAACGATCCTGTTTTCTTCACTTTTTGTCACTCCATTCAAAGTCATATAATTGGAAACTCACCACTGATAATTATACATAACAGTTACTGATTAGTGATAGAATAGCAGTCTTATGTCAATGGCCTCAATTATTTTGTTTCTCATATTCATGCGACCGAGCTTTTCAAAGTCTATTGGTATCTTTTGCCGTCCGTAGAGATAGGCGTGCTGTAATAATCGGAGGTAGCCCATGGGTGATTTCAAACAACAATACAGGACAGTAATGGATGACCACTTCCCGGAAGAGTTGACTGTTTCTTTTGGTTCTCAGACTTTGCGTTACAAGAAAAGATCATGGAAAATCCCTGATTCAAATGGAACGTTGTTGGAAAAAGGTCTTAGGTATGGCGAAAATCCGGGTCAGGAAGCCGCGTTGTATGAGCTGGTATCAGGTAACCTCGCACTGGGTGGGTGCAAATTCATCAATCCTGGATCAAGTCTCGTCAGCGGTATAACCGAGGAGAACATGATTCAGGCTGGAAAACATCCCGGTAAGACCAACCTAACGGACGTTGATAATGCTTTAAATATCCTAAAGTTTTTGATGAGCGGACCAGCGTGCGCCATTATGAAGCACAATAATCCCTCTGGGGTTGCTCAACGGGGATCTGTGTCTGAAGCCTACTATAGCGCCAATATGGCTGACAGAATAGCCGCATTCGGTGGAGCAGCCGTATTTAATCGTTCCATCGACATTGAAACTGCTGAACTTATAGCTGAAAACTATCTGGAGGTTGTGGCGGCCCCTGATTTTGAAAATGGAGTGGTTGATGTTCTGGCTCAACGAAAAAATCTGAGAATTTTATCCATTCCCGGAATCATGAATCTTGAGAATTACAGGACACAGAGATTTGTGGATTTCAAATCACTCATGGATGGGGGAATAATGGTTCAGCAGTCAGCAATTAATTTGATCTCTTCACCAAAAGATTTAAAACCGGCTGAAGCGATATACAAAGGAACTCGATGTTTTATTGAACGACAACCCACAACTCGTGAAATCAATGACATGATTTTTGGATGGGCAGTAGAGCAAGGGGTGACTTCGAATTCAGTCCTTTATGTGAAAGACGGCTGCACAGTCGGGATTGGGACAGGTGAGCAGGATCGGGTTGGGGTAGCCGAGCTTGCTGTAATTAAGGCTCAGGTTAAATACAGGGACAGGATGTGTTTCGAACGTTACGGCAAACCCTTTAATGAAATTCAGGAAAAGGAAATCAGGTCTGAACTTGACCATGACATGAGAACTAGCGGAGCCGGGCTGATTGATTCCGTAATGGTTTCAGACGCATTTTTTCCATTTAGGGATGGAGTTGATGTGGGCATCAGGGCAGGCGTTTCAGCTATAGTTCACCCCGGAGGATCCGATAGGGACTATGAGAGCATTCAGGCATGTAATGAAGCAAATCCCAAAGTGACGATGATGTATACAGGACAAAGGGCCTTTAAGCATTGATGTACGGTATCATAAATAACTTCTGAAATCTGATTTGTTTTATATGGAGACCAGATGAAGCTGGGATCACTGTCAGGCTTTTTACTGATTTTCTTCTTGTTTTCTTCGGTTTACGCTATAGATAATGATTTCTCAACGGCGGACAGTAAAATTGAGGCTTGTGTGCAGGCCTTGAAACAAGTATCCGCAACTCCGGAAAGCCATATTCCAAAGCAATTGCTTCAACGAACTCGAGGTCTGGGGATATTTCCAGGCATTATCAACATTGGCGCTTTGGTGGGAATTGAGCTGGGAAAAGGTGTTATTCTGAGACATGATGAAAATTCCGGTGTCTGGACAAATCCGGCATTTTTTACATTTCGGAGTGGCAGCTTAGGGTTTCAGTTAGGAGCCCAGTCTGTGGACCTCTTTCTTCTCTTTATGGATGAAGTAGCTATCCAAAGACTCCTGGAAGAGCATTTAATTCTTGGAGTAGACGCTTCTATAAGTGCAGGTCCAATAGGACGCGATAGATCATTCGACACAAATTTGAGGCTAGAATCGGAGATATTCTCTTACTCAAAGGCGAGAGGGCTATTTCTAGGCCTTTCTCTCACCGGGGGAATTATCCAACCGGATAATAAGGCCAACGAGTCTTTTCACGGCAAAAATGTTTCTGTTCAGGATATACTTTATGATAACGCCGGAGTTCAGTCAGAGAACTCCCGAAGCCTGCTTGAAACAGTTAAAAGCATTACGAGATGATTCATTAAAACCTTTATTGAAATACTGAAATTGTGGTTTCAACTTCATTTCTTTTTGGCCTCAGACGCTGAGCTTGCTTGTTTTAGATCCTGTTCATTCAACTTCAAATAATTTTCGGCCTTTTGAATTAGATTCTTTAGATCTGGAGCCGACATGGTATGAAGATAATCAATTTCACCTTGAATTTCCTTGAGTATGTGAGCGAGTTTAGCCTG
>JAZDKD010000653.1:0-2379 GCA_043803345.1 Pseudomonadota bacterium | reverse complement strand
TCTTCGCGTTTCATTTTTCCATGTATGTAATACACTTCTGCAAACATCGGCTGAGACCTGGCATAACTCCTGATGATTTTCGTATTTACTTTGCCTGTCCTTAATGAAATTTGCCGTTGTTTAAATGCTCTCATTAATTCGTGTCCTACTGGAACACTTAACCAATGCCAATTAATTCTCAGAAGAAAACTCGGTAAGTAACTCTATAAACAAGTGCTTGATTCCTTCTCGACCAATTTTTGAACTTCGTCCAGGAAGAGTTCGGAGTTAGCCACGCCTGGAACACCGAGATACTTGGCATAATACTCCTCGAACACTCTGGGATCCATACGGAAGTCCGAGAGCAACATACGCGGAAGGTCACGCAGAATCTTAGAATCATTCATGATTCTGGTAATACCCGGAAAATTGAAAAAACCTTTCTCTCCCGCCATATTACGAAGAACAGGACCTTGCTTCTCAAAATAAACTTGATCAGTAAACCCAGCAACATCCAATGCCAAATATGGGACCTTGCTCGCTACTGATTCACGCACAGCAAAACTAAAATAGCCCATAACGAGATCAGCAATGCCCATCACCTGCCAGATAGTGTGTGGATAATAAGATTCATCGCCGATCACTTTGTCTGCTACTTTAACCTCTGAAGGCCATACTTTATCCCTATGGCGGTGTTTAACTATCAGGAAGGCATTATTACAATCACAAAAAACACGAATAGCCTTCATAATGTCGTCAATACATGGCTCTCCCAATACCTTAAAAATTGAACGCCATTCTTTGGGATGCCTGATCAATGCTGCAACTTTGTCTCTTATCGATATTGCCGAAAACATGGCTGGCCTGAGCCCAACACTACTGCAATCAACCCAGTTAAGATACACAACTACCGGCTGCCCCTCTGGGATACCCCACTGGTGGCGAACTTCAGCCGGATCAACAATCATTCTTTGGTCTATCGACGGCCAGCCGACAGGCCTGCACCTTCGCCTCAGTTCAGCTTCCATCCCATTGTAAAGGTAAATATTTTTAATGTCTTTTATCGTTTGTATACTTGAATCGACCCAATGAGGCGTCGTCATGGCAAACAAATCTGTCTGCTTGAGTTCTTCTGGATCATTTATGTAATAAACGGAATCGTTAGGAGAACCATCAAGGCAAACATAAAGTGGCCTGTTAGGTCTTTGGGGCCAATTGTTGACACGCGCACCCACCGGAGGTAAATTATTCACCACAACGTCCACAGTTTTACGCGACATCAGTTGTGAAAGCCCTTCAAATCCGCGATATTCGCGAAAAGTTACTTTTACAGAAGGAAACGGTGCCGTATCAATCGTCGGAAAATCCATTGATCTATTGGGCATGGGAGTACCAACGTGGTGCCAGCATTCGACCCGCCACCCTCTTTTCAATGCTGCATCAATCGCTGACGCGAAAGGGCGATACCAGTTCATCCTTACAATGACAAAGGCAATGGAAAAGTTCTGCATAAACTGAATCAGGAATTTCCGTATCTGACTATCTTGGAAGAATCAGATGCTATAGAATCGTAAACCATCGAACTAACCATGCATTATTCGCTCTTCTTGCTCTTGGTAGTCCGGAAATGGCCAGTTTTGAGGAGCGTCCCCGCAGAAAGATTTAGGCCCAACTCACGACTGCATCGCGCCAATTCATTTTTAACAATGTCCTCAAGTTGAGCATCCGACATGGAAGTCATATTCAGCCGAAGGTCCTGACGATCTCCCATTGCCAGGAGATAAGATTCTTCGTCCTTGATGTACCCGTGTTGTAAAGCGTAATCGTATATAGGACTGCCAGGTTGAGGCAACAGGTATCCAGCGCTGGGATAGATCTCATTCGCAATACAGCAATCGATAGTCGCTTTTATCGTTTCTGGTGTCTCATTTGGATAACCCAACACCAATGAGGTGAAACACGTCAACCCGGCTTTTCGAAGTATCGCCACTTGCCGGGAAAAATCTTCTGGACTGACCTTCTTGTCCATCCATTTCAGAATTTCCGGATTAGATGACTCCAACGCAAAACCCAAATATATGCATCCGGCTCTTTTCAACTTGTTTGCCACTTGAACGTGTTCATCTTTGTTGAACAACCCACTGCGAACACCTGCGGCCCAGTAGACCTGCAATCCACTGGCCAGCATGGCATCCGCAAAAGACTCTGCTTGTTTAAGCGAGAAAAAAGTCAATTCATCAGCAAACACAAAGTAGTTGATCCCATAGTCGTCATAGTTCTGCCTCATTTCCCGAACGATCGATTCCGCCGAACGCCAACGGTATTTTACATCCCTGAACACATGGTAACAGAAAGTACACTTGAATGGACAACCGCGAGCAGTGTTGAGCGGAAGAACCC
>JAZDKD010000652.1:0-2269 GCA_043803345.1 Pseudomonadota bacterium | reverse complement strand
GATCGAATCCGTCACCGCATGGTAATGTTCATCAAGTATGTCTTCAACAGTATGCCCAGCAAGGTCTTCATCCGGCTTGCCCCACCACGATGCGAATATCCTGTTGGCCAAAACAATTCTCTCCTCGCGATCTACGTATAGTATGCCGACGGGAAGACTTTCCAAGATAACTTTCAAAAGGTTTCTGCTCTCTTCCAGCGCCTCTTCAGTTTTTTTGCGTTCAACGAGTTCCGCCTCCAAACGTTCAGAAGTTTTCTGCAACGTGGCGGTGCGTTCAAAAACTCTAATCTCTAGTTCTTCTTTGGTTTTACGGAGTTCTTCCTCGGCGTTCTTGAGTTCGGTGTGGTCATTGCCGATAGACAGGATTTCCTTTAAGGCTCCATCTTCATCGTAAATCGGTCTATTAGTCCATGAAATCCAGACTCGCTCCCCATTCGACTTCATGTTCTCATTCTGGTTTTTAAGGTAGAGTTTTGGGTGATCAAAGATGTTCTGGATCATCATGTCCAGGTCTTTCCCCGATCTATCGGTCTCCGGAACTATGGTTCCGACGACATTACGTCCAAGGATCTCATTTGCCGAGTATCCGAAAAAATTTAAGCCAAAGTTGTTAAGAAATGTAATATCCCCTTTCTTGTCCCAACGAAGAATTATGCTATTGGTTTGTTCAACAAGTTCTCGATAATTTTCTTCAGCAATTTGTAAGGATTGTCTGGGCCGGTTTCGATCATTGGCGTCCAGAATTGTCCCGTCCGCGGCAACGTCAAAAATACCGTCAAGTGAATCTTCAAATAAGCTTCGATATCTTTTGTCACTCTGGCTCAGGCCTTTTGTCGCTTCTTCAGTTTCCGCCCGGGCGCTCTCAATTCGCTCCAACCTGCGTCGCATTTCTTCCAATTCTTCAATCAGTTGTTCCCTAGTCTTTTCAGATACTTGCATTGGCTCATCTCCCTCCAAAGGAAGACATCAGCGGGAAAATAGTGGCGAGGATCTAATATGTCCGATGATGAAATGGCACAAAAACCGGTTCATTCAAAAGCGCCATACGCTTTCTCCGGCCTCCTCCAGCTAGTTTCCTGCCGGTGGGGTGGCGGGTTTCTCGTAGACCCTGAAGAAGATAGCGTAAAGCACGGGCACTACTATCATGGTCAAGACGCAGGCGAACAACAGCCCAAACATCAGAGCCACCGCCATAGCTGCGAAAAAAGCGTCCTGAAGCAGGGGAATCATACCTAGGACCGTGGTTATCGCCACCATTAGCACTGGACGAACGTGGTTGGATTGTGGCGCAGGTTCCGGCGCGCACCCTGTGGTGAGATAAATTAGCGGCAAAGCCATCAGCATGGTTAGTCCAAGTCCTTTGCGCCCACTAATTCCGGCGTGCATGACTGCCTCCTGAGTTGAAATTAGAAATCGATCGGCCTGTGCATATCATCAGACTCCTGAGACCGAACCAGGATGCGCCTGACACTAGACTACAGGACGGTTCACAACTCTCCTCCATTGCAGTTAATGCCTCAACAATTCTGAAGAATAACAATTGGGGCAGGTCAAAAAACTGAGATCAGGGATCGAGCTTGATACCATTGAGAAACAGGGTTACTCCAATTGTCCTTTGTTATCGGAGAATCGAACACTCGTCCATAACCTTCTTTAGTCCAACCAGAGCTTTTACCCATTCTTCATCAAGTTCTGCCAATTCTTTCACAATCTCGGCACGGCGTTCTTTACCAACATCTTCTTCTTTCAAAACCGCTATCCAATTCTGTCTCTTTTGGTATGGTCCCACGGCTTTGTCAAAAGCGATTCGCACCGGATCAAGTGGATTGCTCATCGTGACCTCCTCTATAATTCTTAACTGAAACAGTGAACTAGATTTATACGCCCATTGTATTTTCAGCTATAAAATCAGCGAGATTTACGGAGATTCAAGATTGCATGATAGTGGGCCAAAATAATTATTTCAAAGTTTTAATTTCAATCGGTAGATTTTTACCGGACATAAAAAAAGTGATGACTGGGATGTTCAAAATAACAATGATTTGTGGTGTTTCCTTGCTTCGATTTCAGCGTCAATACAATCGGAGTTGGAGTCATATAGAATTTCTTCAGGGTCTGCCCATTCATCGCCAATTAGTCGTGGAAGGTCCATCTCAGGTTCAATTTCAATTGATTCGACTTGCGAAGGGAAACTATGTTTCTTTTCTTCTGACATTGTTGATGCTCCCTTGAGACCTGATGGAATGGTTCTCACGCCCAACATACAACT
>JAZDKD010000651.1:0-2261 GCA_043803345.1 Pseudomonadota bacterium | reverse complement strand
ACCCACATTCTCCAGTTCAGCCATGAGTGATTTCTGATCGGCCTGAAGGGCGCCGGGTGAAAAGAGTGAGATTATCCAAAAGATGAAAATAACGGGTGGGGTTATATATTTCATAGGGTTCACTCCTAATTTTGTTGATTTTACAACATGTTTCTGTGCCCCACATAGGCCACTATTGCCACCGGCTCAATCTGCACTGAAATCTCATTGGCCTAATCACGTACTAACGCGGTGTTTAAATATTTCAGATTGGTCCTGGCTACAACATGGTGTGTGTAAAATATTATAGATTAGTAACAAAAAATTGAGCGACGAGGCTAAGTACTTTCATGAGATACCTATGACGTGGTTCCGCGTCAGTTCGAATGTTTCGTTGGGCATTCACGTCCCTTTGTCCTCAATATAGTTTTCGTTCTTCTCAACAAACCGACGGATGACCGTGACGTCATCTTCATTGAAACGTTCATGCTCCTCTTCCGACGCCAAGGCATCAAGAAACCTTTTGCCCTGGCTGTTGTCACGCGCGTAAAATAGCATTCTATCTAGGCACTCTTCAGAAATTCTTGTCCCTAAGTTGGAATTCGCTACCGAGAGTTCATACATTACCCAATGTGGCTGTGCGGGTAACATATCCTTCGCAAGAATTCCACTAAGTATAGAGCGAGCCTGATCAAACGAGCCGAGCCTATTCAGTGCCTCCCCCTTGTAGTATAGGGCAGATCCCAAAGATGGTACTATTTGGATGGCTTGGTTTGCCATATCAAGCGCTTTGCTGGGGTCCATGATTGGCTGCGGCGCTGATAGGTATACATCAGCCAAGTTGTTAAGAACATAGACATTGTTAGGCTCGACTGTCAGAACCCGATTATATTCCATTATGGCCTTGTCGTACTCCTCCCTGTCGTGAAAGACCCCAGCTAGACCGAAAATCGCCGGCCAAAAGTCGGAACACCGCTCCATGCTGGCGCGATATGCCCTTTCTGCCAGCGTGTAGTCACCTTCCCAATGATATTCTGAAGCTAAAACATAGTCAGGCAAGGCTTGTACCCTTGCCGCCAGATCATCAACTTTCTTCTTGATTTCCATTTTAACGCCGAATGCTTCTAATTGACTTATATATGGAAACATGATTATGGCGCCTAGAATGAGCAAAAGAGTCTCTAATTTCACCTCTGATAGCGATGCGGGACGCGCTAGCTTAACGACTACGGCTGAGAGAAATACTATTGCGGAGGCCCCACAGACTACCTTGAAAAACACATCCCACCTAAAATATCTTGCCATATCGCTCCCCCTTGAAATGGATAGTTGTTCCTGAGGTCCAACGATAAAGTCGCTTGCGCTGTCACCAAAATTGCCCGTCAGGTCACGACCGTCCTCGACGTCAAGTGAACCGTCTGGTTCGCACCTTTATTCGTCAACGACTGTTGCACTTCTAAGCTGGAATCCACATGTGAAAGGAAAGTCATTCGCAAAATGTCCAGCATTATAAAATATTCGTACTATTGATTCGAGATCTTCTCCTGGCTTTTCGGCATTCTGTTTAGTGCAATATTTCTCCCACTTGATTCGTGCTAATTGACTAAACTGTTCATCGTAATGTTTATGAAGAGGAATCAATTCCTCCCAAAAAACGGTTACAACAGAATCTGAATATTTACCGCTTTAATTTGAATACCATGAGATCTGAAAAATATCCAAGACTCAACGGTATCTTTTTGAAGAGTCTGGGTAATCTCTTCACTCCTAATTCAAAAATAAGGATACTATTTACCCGGAAAATATTTATGTAAAAAAGTTCTTGATCGTTTCCACCACATAGGCCTGCTGATCAGGGGACAGCTCCGGATAAATCGGCAGGGCAATGGTATGTTCAGCGGCGTATTCCGCCTCAGGAAAGTCGCCCTTTTTATAACCCAGATAGGCAAAGCATTCCTGCAGATGCAGCGGAACCGGATAGTAAACCTCTGTTCCGATGCCGGCCCCTTCCAGAAACCGACGCAGTTCGTCTCTTTTGTCGGTGACGCTGATGACAAACTGGTTGTAGATATGGTGCTGTTCCCTTTCCAGCGGCAGTTTCACCATGTCATCCATTCCCGCTGAGCGAAACAGCTCCCGGTAGCGACGGGCGTTTAATTGGCGCGCCTCGGTCCATCTGTCCAGATACCTGAACTTCACCAAAACAATGGCGGCCTGGAGTGCGTCCAGCCTGAAATTGCCGCCGATGGCCTGATGATAATATTTGGGTTTTGAGCCATGTA
>JAZDKD010000650.1:0-4952 GCA_043803345.1 Pseudomonadota bacterium | reverse complement strand
ATTTCTCCGATCGCCAGTACGCTCTTTGGGGCACTAGATCTGACCCGTCATTTGTGACCGTGCCAATCGCTTGGTACCCAAACGAGGGGAGAACATATTTTATGGGTTTAAAAATGGATCTGGATTACGAGAGGATGCGTGTTCCCACAATTCCCGACCTAACGAGAATGCATCGAAGTCTGTATGGTTCTATGGTTGATAGTTTTTCATCGGTTCGGGGGGCGGCGACCTGGATGCGTAACCTGACTACATTCTGAAAAAGCGGGAGTCCGAATATGATCAAAAATATAGCTATTGTAACATCCTTGATAATCTTGATTTTGGGGACTATTGAAGCGCGTGCCGGACAGCCTTTCCCCCTCCAGAATGCAATTGAAATAACCTGTACTGATAAACCAGTGCAACTGGGTTTCTCTGGTGGGGTTATCTTCAGGGCCACCTGTCCGGGTATCTGGGCCATAACTCACCAGAGAATCGACGAATCTTCTTTCAGACGGAGATTCTTTTCCTATAGGCATTATACGTTCAAGGGCTACTGGCAGATCAAAGATCAAGGCATGATTGAAGCGATCCACAATCCGAGCAGAGAGCTTTTCATGGTGTTGCCTGAAGACCTGATTGAATTCAAGCTGCTGGAACCTGATTGTTTTACCAGGATTGACGTCAAGAACATTGGGTATGTCAAAAAGGGCCCCATCTGTGAGTTACAGGAGTGGCTGGCATATCAATCCTACATGGAAAGAGTCGATTTTCCGAGTATAGGAGGAAACCGGCCGGTTCGCTAACGACCTCCGGAAACAATACTCATAAAACCAAATTAAAATCTTACACCCCTAGAAGCGCCATCTTCAAGGGAATTTTCGGCGGTTCAGACGCCTGTGGGGGACGAGTCATGACACCGCTCGTCCCCATTTTTTTGACAGATATCTTTGACATCCAGAGACATTATTACGGAATATGCAGCGTGAAATGCGTTTCGTCGATTTGACCGTCGCCAGTTATCCATTATTCACTCTGTGGGGAATTCTATGCTTTTGAAGAAGTGTCAGGATTGGGTCGAGATTCATCGTGAGGAGAAAATAATTATTGTCAGGATGCTCGAACCCTGTACATCCATTTCGACATGCCGGCTTGGAGGAGGGTTCAGGGATGATTTGACCATCGCATGCAATCATCAGTGCTGTGAGCCTCGAGACCATCTCGATTTTATGGACTCAACGATTATCGACGACCCGGAAGCCTACCACAATTCAATATGTGACTATTACGACCTTCCTGCCAATAGAACAGCCATTCTGGAAACGGCCGCCAATATGAACAACGCGGCAATTGAAACCGTAACGTTTAGGGATCTTGAAGTTACCGCCATCTGCACTGGGGGGGTGGAGTGCAATTCCATGGCCGCGGGAGATCCCGCTTCAGTTTATGAAACCAAAGGTTGTTTCGAGGTCTTAAACGACCAAGATTCCCACCGCGCCGGGACTATAAATCTTATGCTGTTCATGAACCAAACACTCACGATGGCTGCTCTTGTAGATTGTGTTATGACTGCGACCGAAGCCAAAGCCGCGGTATTGAGGGAACTGGGAATCTACTCGCGTTATTCGGATTCTATGGCCACAGGGACGGGCACGGATCAAATACTTGTGGCGTCCCGATCGGAATCCGGGCTTGCGTTAAGTTCCGGAGGCAAACACACCAAGTTAGGGGAATTGGTAGGGCGAGTTTCTCTCAATGCGCTGAGGGAGACATTGATCTGGCAGAATTCACTTTCTCCAAATGTTCAATGTTCCTGTTTGACTCACCTTGGTCCGTTGTGCGCCGATGATAAGGCTTTTTGCGAAGGGGTAGGGCGGTTTCTCAGGCCCGAGCAGGCGGCATTGTTCACGAAAAATTTGGCGAGCATAGACTTGGACCCTCCGACTGTTGCAGCCTTGGACGCGTTGATTCATGTCAGGGACAAATGTTTGTGGGGTGTGTTGCCGTCAGCTTGTGTGAAGGAGATGATTGTCGCCCAAGGAGCCATGGTAGCGGCTGCGGTGTCGGGAAAATTCCGCGAATTGCCAACTTTTGTCCAAAAACTGTCGCTCGAAGATGTCTCCATCGACGCAAAAGGGTTTACAGACTTTGTATACAGGTCGTTTGCGTTGGGCTTCGATGCAAAATGGCGCAAGTAGTTTTCAAAAGAAATCCTAGATCTTTGCATAGGGAGTGATTCTCGTGGCCATGGTTACAGGATTTATGTCCACCAATGCTTTCACTTTGAACGCTTCCGCCAGTGTGTTTTCGGTAATGACTGCGCTTGGGATCCCCTCAGCGATGATCCTGCCTTCACTCATCAGTTTCAGTTGATTACAAGCTTGACACATGAAGTTGATATCATGTGAGACCATTACTATGGCAATGTTCTCCTGGTTGATATTCCTGAGCAATTCGCCCAGATTCATCTGGGAGCATATATCGAGATGATTTGTGGGCTCATCAAGAATCAGGATATTTGGTTCCTGAGCCAATGCCCTGGCAATTCTGACATGCTGTCTCTCTCCCCCTGAAAGGGAATTAACGTCACGTGACGCCAAGCCCTCCGTATGAGTTCTCCTCAGGGCGTGGATCACTATCTCCCTGTCCCGTGAGCCCTCGAAGTACAGACCACCATGATGCGGAGAGCGCCCCAGCGCAACGTACTGCTCAACATTAAATCCGAATTCCGAGTTTTCTTCCTGCACGACTACAGCTAGGTCTCTGGCTATGAACTGTCTTGACAAAGACCTCAGGTTTACATCGCGCAGACTTACAATTCCTGAACCAGGTTCCAGTAACCCGCTCATTACTTTGATCAATGTAGACTTGCCGGCTCCGTTAGGCCCTACAATGCCCAGGAAATCTCCTGCTTTGATGGACAGGCTGACTTTATCCAGAGCGACCAGTTCATTGTAAATCACGCTCACAGATTTGCACTCTAGGACGTTGGCCTTCATTGAAGTGTCCTCATGATTTGATATGGGCATGGCGGGATCATTCGAGTTTAATGTTTGCAGTCGGTTCGGGACACTCAGTTTCGATTCCTCAGCAAGAGATAAAGGAAAAATGGCCCACCACTAAGCGCCGTGATTACCCCGACAGGTAGTTCAACAGGGTAGGCCACAAGCCTGGCCACGGTGTCCGAGATTACCAGGAATATTGCCCCGCCAAGGAATGCTGTCGGCAGCAATATCCGATGGTCCGGTCCAAACAATAGCCTCATGGAATGGGGAGCGACCAGGCCGACAAAGCCTATCGTCCCGGACACACAAACTACGGAACCTGTGATCAAGGAAGCTATGGTCATCAGCAACAGACGATTTTTTGTGACATCCACCCCAAGCGTCGATGCGAATTCATCTCCTAGTGCTAAAACATTGAGTCTGCTGGCGTTCAGATAAATCAGCAGAAAACCTGCGATGACTATCGGCCCTGAAAACATTATCTGTTCATAGTCCGCAAGGCTGAAATCTCCCATCAGCCAGAACAGTACACGCTGCAATTCATGTGAACCGCTGACCGACATTATTAGGAGCATAGTCGCGTTCATAAGGGACCCCACTATTATGCCGGCCAGAATCACGGTATTTATGTATGTTGAATTCTTTCTCGACAAGGCCAGACCGTAGACTAGCGCTACGGCGACCAGACTTCCCACAAAAGAGGAAACCGATGTCATGAACAGCCCGCTGGATTTAAGAAGGCTTATTGAAGTCACAGCGCCCAAGGCCCCTCCTGCCGCGATTCCTATAATATATGGATCGGCAAGCGGGTTTCTCAAAACTCCCTGAAAAACAACTCCAGAACAGGCCAGACCGGCTCCTGTAATACATGCGAGCAAAATTCTGGGTAAACGGTAAGAAAAAACAATTGTCGAAGCGCCTGTTGAATTGGTTTCCGAGAAGATCGAAGACAGAGTGTCCCAGAACCCTACTTTGGTTGTTCCCTCCAGTAATGAAAACAAAATAGCGATCAACAGTGCAAGAAACAGGATCGAGTTTACGGCAAGGGTTTTTTTTAGAATGTTGGGTCGCATCGCCTCTGAAGAGCCCTTTTTCACTTTTTGTTGGAGGAGTTCAGACTCTCTCTGGAGATTTCAGTGGTTCCGAAAACGCTTGGATGCAACAGTGTCGACAATTTTTCCAGTCCTTCTATTGTTCTGACCCCGGGGCGGCTCATGAGGTCCGCGTCCAGGTCGTGAATCCTGTTTTCTTGAACGGCTTTTAAGTGAATGTGACTCTTCCATTGGTTGAGACAGCCTTCACCATGGCATTCCTTATCCAGAATTAGTATTACATCGGGATTGGTCCTGATGACTTCCTCAATACTGAACTTGGGATACTCAACAGCCACGGTCTCAGCTATATTCACACCACCGGCCTCTCTTATGAGGGAGCCAAGGAATGATTTTGAACCTGCCACAACAAGGGGTCTGACTCCCACGACAAAAAGGGCCGTTGTTTTTTCTTTTCCTTTGACCAGTTTGTTGATTCGATCCCGACGGGATTGCATATCGTCCAGGATTTGACCCGCCTGGTTTTCTTTTCTCAACAGCTTGGCAATATTGGTAATAACATTTCGTATATCTTCGATGTTTAAACAGTCATCCACATACACCGGTATTTTTAAATTCCTGAGACGATCTATCAGTTCAGGTCTAATTCCTGTCTTAGGGGCCAGGACCAGGTCCGGTAGGGCCGCTACAAGTTTTTCAAAATCAGGCTTCATGTAAGCCCCGATGTCTGGGACATTTTGGGCCTCGTCTGGAAAATTGCATCTGGTGGTGCGCCCGACCAGACTGGAACCCGCTCCGAGTTCAAATACCAATTCCGTGAGACTTGGAGCTAAGGAGATTATTTTTTTAGGAGTATCGTGTACGCAGACCTGCACCTCCATGGAGTCTTTAACGCAGAGGGCAGGCTCAGATTCAG
>JAZDKD010000649.1:0-15320 GCA_043803345.1 Pseudomonadota bacterium | reverse complement strand
CATTCCAAAACCGAAAACACCACTACTGGGCCTAAAGGTCGCATGGGAATAACTCCGGTCCCCTACAAACCGGAACCTGCTCCGAACAGAGCTGAACCAACCCAAAATTACTCGCAGCAAACGCTTTCCCAGAGCGCGGGGTATCCAGACATCCGTGAATTGATCAGAAAAGTCAACCGTTCCGTTGTCGCCATCCGAATGTTGGATTCAGGGGGATCCTGGTCTCTCAGCAATCTGAGCTTTTCCGGGGAGGCCAACAGCAAGGCTACAGGCTATGGCGCAGGCTTCATCATCTCAAGCTCAGGACACATACTAACCAACGAGCATGTATTGAGGCACGGAACGCAAATCGAAGTCGAACTTTTAGATGGATCAAAGAGATTGGCCAAGTCTCTGTTTAAGGACGCGAAAAATGATATCGCCCTCATAAAAATTGACGCCAATAATCTTGAACCCGTAAAGATGGGTAACTCCGATGGGGTCGAACTTGGCGAATGGGTCGTCGGTATCGGGAATCCATACGGCATAGGCCAGTCCATTATGGTTGGTATTGTCAGCGCTCAGAAGCGAATTATACCTGGTTCCGGATATCCGCCATTGATACAGATTGACGCTGCGATGAACCTCGGTAATTCGGGCGGGCCATTGTTCAATCTTAACGGGGAGGTCATTGGAATAAATACTATTCTGTTGTGGAAGAGTCAGGGCATAGGATTCGCCACTCCCATCAATATGGCTCGCGATTTCCTCGAACGAAAGAATTACCCGCCATTAAAAGCCGCCGCTGCGCCTCCAACCGGGCCACTGGGGCCGGAATCAGACCATCCTCGATCACTGCCGGAAAAATTCAACCCATTTGATCCATTGTGGAAACAGGGGCAATAAAGATTCAATCCCAGGTGAGACTATGCCAGAAAAGAAAGAATCAAAGAAAACCAGTGACTTAAAAAAGAAACTTGTGATGGAAAAACCCAGAGTCTGGGATACTCTCTCAACAAAGGAGAAGAAGGACGTATCCAAATTCGCGGAAGACTACATGGATTTCCTCAATAGAGGCAGGACAGAGCGCTGGGCCATACACCGACTTACGGAGCTGGCTTCAGAACGAGGCTTCGCCGAAATCTCCCAGGCAGACAAAACCGCTGACAGAATCTACAAGATTTCACGAGGCAAACTGCTCGTAATGGCCGTTCTGGGTCAGAAACCCATAACTGAAGGTGTTCGCCTCATAACATCTCATGTTGACAGCCCACGGCTCGACATAAAGCCAAACCCATTGTACGAAGAGACGGGGTTGGCCCTCCTGAAAACTCATTATTACGGAGGTGTGAAAAAATATCACTGGGTAGCCCGATCCCTTGCCATGATAGGAACGATGTTCACGCGTCAGGGTAAATCGGTTGAAGTGGAAATCGGCCTAAAACCCGATGATCCGGTTTTGACCATTCCAGACCTGTTACCTCACCTGTCAAAAAAACAGATGGAGCTGAAGGCCAGTGAATTCATACCGGCCGAGAACCTCAACGTTATTATCGGATCGCTTCCATATGAAGATAAGGACGCCTCAGATAGGGTAAAATTGGCGATTCTGGATTTACTTTTCAACAAATACGGCATCACAGAGGAAGATTTCATAGGCGCTGAGATTGAAATGATTCCCGCTGAACCGGCACGTGACGCCGGACTTGATCGCAGCCTTGTGGCCGCTTATGGCCAAGACGACCGCGTGTGCGCTTTTACCTCGGCCGCCGCCATAATGGATGTCGCCAAACCGATCCATTCTTGCTTGGCAATCTTCTACGACAAAGAAGAAATAGGCAGCGAAGGTAACACTAGCGCAAAGTCCGCGGCTCTAGAAATGTTTTTGATCGAACTTATGGAAAAAACCAAGTTGGACCCTTCCGTAATGAATCTTCGCAAAGTTTTTTCTAATGGTAAGGGGCTTTCTGGGGACGTTACAGCGGCTGTTGACCCGACATATGGTGACGCCTACGAAAAGAGAAACAATTCCAAGATCGGCCACGGCATAGGTATTACCAAGTATACCGGGTCGGGCGGTAAGTACATGGGTTCAGACGCAAACGCCGAATTTGCCTCTTGGGTCAGAAGACTTTTCAATGAGAAAAATATTATTTGGCAACCCGCAGGCCTCGGCAAGGTCGATGAAGGCGGTGGTGGAACTGTCGCAAAGTACTTGGCTAACGCCGGTATGGACATAATTGATTGCGGTCCCCCTATTCTGGGGATGCATTCTCCCTTGGAGCTATGCGCCAAGGACGACGTATGGATGACATACAAGGCTTTTAAAGTTTTCCTGGAAAGTTAGCTCACCTCAAAATCCAACCCACATTTAAGCAGGCAGCCAGTATAAGGTAGCCTCCTTTTCGTTTAGTAAGTTTTTTGACTATTGATTGACAGCATTCCCCCCAACGATACAATTTAACTCAAAGGCACATCGGCTTGGCGCCCGTATACAAATTACCTTCTCAAAAATTTGTCCGTGGAGGGATTATGACTTTTGTCAGTGGGAACTCTTCTCAAATGAATGAAAACAAATTCTCGGATCTGGTACAGACAAATACGAACAACATTCAGTTGATCAATATGAATCAGTCAAGAATCCACAGGCTTCCCGTGCAGAACATAGCCGGGGGATTTGTGGACACTTTCACTGACCAATCTGGGGTGGATTTAACAATGACCGCCAGCTCTTACAACGACTTTGAAAGCTGTTATACGCCTGTTTCCGGCACATCCGGCTTAACGGAAACAATTCAAATCAACACAACTGCAGACATCGAATTGTCCGACCCAAGCGGTCTATCAATAACCGATCAAGGGCTTTCGCTAACAAAAACTGTTGTTGCGGATGGGTCGTTAAACCAGTGGACTGATTATATCACAAGCCCAATGAGTTCCAATTCTTCGCCCGTGCCTTTGATCGTCTCAGCCTCGAGTGAACACAGTTCGCCGGATTGTCCGGCGTGGCGAGTTTTTGATCAGAACGAAACCCACTCTACGGACCCTCAGGAATGCTGGATTGCGTCGTCTCCTGCAAGCGAAACTAATCCACAGTGGCTACAAATTGATTTCGGAGTTGGGACTGGTGTAGTCATCAACAAGTATCGGCTAGTTTCCCGCAACTCGTCCGACCCGGCCTATGTGTCTGCGCCGAGAGACTTTGAACTATCGGGATCAAACGACAGCGCAAATTGGGTTGGGCTGGATTCCCGTGCGGATTTGCCTGAACTCCCTTCTAACACCTGGAGTGATTACCTGACGTTCATTAATGGCTCAGGGTACCGTTATTACAAATTAACGATTACAAGATCATGGGGCGCCGGCCTCACGAGTTTGAGCCAATTGAAACTGGTTGAAGCTTCTCATGATGTATCAGCTACAGTTGAGGTTGCTTCTCTTTCGGGGATAGTTACATCCGAATGGTCTGCAATCACCAATATGTCGCCAAGTTTATCAGCGCCGGGATCTATCAAACTTTTCTACGCGTTGTCTTTCAACAAAAATGACGATTCGGAGAACTGGAAAATTTGGAATGGTTCCGATTGGAAAAACATAACCCGTCTCAACCTTGAAAACTGGCAATACCTTGACGCAAACGGAACCTGGATCGACGCCAACCTGAACTCGAGACTTACGGCCCTCAATCAAGCTCTTGAGATAGACACGAATCAAATGAGTAGTGAAGTCCTTGCCGCAATTGATGAGTCATGGGCAGAGGTTTTCGTCAAGGGCGAACTCGCAATCGCATCGGGGATACTGGCCGGCCAGAATCAGGATGTCCCTGTATTGAGGGGATTTTCCATAACTTACGATATCAATGGGGTTGACCTTGAACTGACCAGCCTGCCCCACGAGGTAAGTTTTGGCATCAACAGAGTTGATGGTTCATTACTCGTGAAGAATATGAACAACAGGGTAAAACTCTATATAAATCTGGGGGATGCCCCGTCTGAATGGATCGAACTTTCAGGGCTCACCAGGACAGTCAGTCTTCCTCATGAGGTCGATCTCTATTCAGCATGTGCAACCGACCTAAAAGCGGCGTCCGGACCCGTCAGGGTTCGAGTCACCGCCCCGGCTGGTTTTGACGCTGAAATTCACGGATGGGCGCTCAACTGGGGGAATTAGGACAATCCATAGGTTTCGTTCAGCGGTACAAAAAAGGGCAGTAGAAGGGATTTTTTTCGGCTAATGTTCCGATTCGGTCCATAGAGCGGATTGTGGAAGATGTGTGCGATGACGCGGAGGCTTATTATGCGCAAAAAAAGCCTTCACTGCCGGGGAACAATGATGTTGCGCCCGTATTGGTCGATTATAAGGGCGTGTTAATGATCAAGGACCAACATCGCTGAAGAGCGCCCATCCGATAAAGATCCTAAAAAGACCGGTAAAAACAAGATGGAGGCCGTAGATAGGCTTAAAACTGATGTAACGCAAAGACTTAAACATGGCGCTGAATTGGTGTGCCTGCTTGATGGGGAACGGGCGCTGTGGAATCTTGTGACGCAACCGTTTCCAGTGGCGTTTTTCGTGCTTGATATTTTCCATGTCATGGAACGACTATGGACGGCTGCCAACTGTTTTCACAAGCAAGGCAGCTCAGAGGCGAAACAACTGGTAACCAAAAGATTGACAAAGTTGTTAACCGGGGATGTGGGTCGGAGATTGATGGCTTCAAGCAAATGCTGACCATGAAGAAGCTTCCCTCGGGTATTTGCTACGATATCCGCCTAGCGTACGGCTTCTGCAGAATTTATGCCGATGCTACAGCTTCACCTGCCATGACAACTCACCCCACTCCTCATTGGTTATAACCTGCTACGATAGAGGCTAGCTAAGGCCATCTTATGAATCCCCCAAATTGTTACAACTTCTTGGAGACGTTGTGACGCCGCTTGGTCTCACGACGAGACGAGTAGTTGTCCAAAGGCGCCGGGGATGTCAATTGATACCTCTCACCTCATGCTCTGAATTAGCGCCAACAGTACCTCATCGCCCGAGTCGACCCGAATTACTCCTAAACGTGGGTACTCGAGATCGAGAATGACGTATATGGTGACTGCCATGATGGCTGCAAAACCGATGATGTGCACCCAACTGCGCGTCTTCCCGCTTGCCATACCGTAGCCCGCAATCAGCGCACTTAGTAGGGCGAGCACGCAAAGCATGCCGAAGATGATAGCGGGCGGGTGAGTTTTTTTTGCCATAGAGCGTGTGGCTGTGATGTCTATCATTTGGTTCAATGCAGGCAACACAAGCATGGTCGCTGGCTGAGAGCCTTCTCCCTGACAAACGGAGACAGCCCGGTTCCAGATGTCCCGCTGCATCGAGGAAGCATTGTCCCAGGTTTGTTGGGCCGCCTTTTTATCTGGAAGCTTTTGATACGCTTGAATTCGAGTCTCTAAATAGAGTCTAAAGTCTTGACGAAGTTGCTCTTTAGATTGGCCATTGAGCAGATCGAGTCTGAGATAGGCCGTGCCAATCGCGTTGGCCTCATCGACAATCAACTGGCGCCGGGCGTCAAATCTTGAAGCTGCGCTCGAGAACGTGAAAGCTATAAGCAGGCCTAAAAGGGCAAAAACGGCGCCCTCAACCGCCCCGACTCCAGCCCTAACTCCCTCAGGGTCTATAGCCATTCGGCGGCTTCCTATCCTCCGACCGATCTCCAGCAAAACCAGCATCCCGAAAAACAAGCCAATGGCAAGAAGAGATATATTGAAAGTGAAGTCCATTTCGTATCATCTCCAGCTTCAAGTATTCTTTAAGACGAATCAAAAGTTAGTAATGATGATCGTTTTAGAGTTGAGCGCAAATAATGTGTCCGGAGTTGTAGCACATAATCTATCTGCCGTGTAGAGTCACAATTGGACTGTCGAAACGCTGCGAAAAGTCCGTTGAATCCCGCCATTGTAGTGAAAGCCCCCTCGTGTTATTCTGAGAACCAAATGTTTTAGGTATGCAATAAATTGATGAAAGAAAGGAAATTTTTATGAGCACTCTGGTTGTTATTGGTTATGAAGACAAGTTCAAGGCTGAAGAAGTCCGTCTGATGCTTATGAAAATGCAGAAGGATTATCTTATCGACATTGAAGACGCTGTCATCGCTATAAAAGATGAAAAAGGCAAAGTCAAACTGGATCAAATGGTTAATCTAACCGCCGCTGGCGCTCTGAGTGGTGGATTCTGGGGTAGTCTTATAGGGCTGCTTTTCCTGAATCCTCTATTGGGATTGGCTGTTGGCGCTTCCGCCGGAGCCGTCTCAGGGGCTCTGACTGACCTAGGGATCAATAACAACTTTATGAAGGACCTGGCCGCAACTTTGAAAAATGGAAGCTCTGTGCTGTTTGTTCTAGTCAGAAAGGCCACACCCGACAAGGTGCTCGAGGAACTAGCGGGAACGGGGGGGAACATTCTCAAGACATCCCTTTCCCATGAGGATGAGACAAAACTTCAGGCTGCTTTGAACGCTGCAAAAGCATAATATTCTCCAGCGGTCAGGGCTATTAATCGAGTGGCCCAGATTGGGCGTCAATTAATCGCTAAACTGATTCGCGACAAAAAATAATTGTGCATTATTAATTGATGTTGATTCAATCAACAGAGGAGGTAATCTATGGCTAAGCCAAAAAAGCCAAACATTCTTGTCATCTGGGGTGACGACATCGGAATCACCAACCTCAGTTGCTATTCCGACGGATTGATGGGCTACCGAACACCGAACATCGATCGTCTGGCAAATGAGGGTGTCCGATTTACTGACTATTACGGAGAACAAAGTTGTACTGCCGGTCGAGCTTCATTCATTACCGGCCAAAGCCCCTTTAGAACCGGGTTGACCAAAGTGGGTTTTCCCGGCGCTGACTTAGGGCTGCGCGGCGAGGACCCAACTATTGCAGAGCTACTTAAGCCGTTGGGCTATGCTACCGGCCAATTCGGCAAGAACCATTTCGGCGACAAAGATGAGTTCCTTCCTACCAACCACGGTTTCGACGAGTTCTTCGGCAATCTTTATCATCTTAACGCTGAAGAGGAGCCGGAGCATCGTGACTATCCTTCTGAAAAAGACTTTCCGAATTTTCGCAAGAATTTCGGTCCACGGGGGGTAATCCACAGCTATGCCGATGGACGGATTGAGGACACTGGTCCGTTGACCAAGAAGCGCATGGAAACGGTCGACGCGGAATTTCTCTCGACAGCGCTTGAATTCATCGACCAACAACACAAGGCTGACAACCCGTTTTTCGTCTGGTTCAACACCACATGGATGCACTTTCGGGTACGCCCGCCGAAAGAGATATTGGGTCAATCAGGTCGATGGCAGTCAGAATATCATGACGTGATGATAGAGCATGACAAGCAGGTTGGAACGCTGCTCAACAAACTCGATGAACTTGGTATTGCCGAAGACACTATTGTTTTGTACAGCACCGACAACGGCGTGCACATCAACACCTGGCCGGACGGCGGCATGACACCCTTCCGCAACGAGAAGAATTCCAACTGGGAGGGCGCTTACCGTGTGCCTTCTTTGGCGCGCTGGCCTGGTAAGTTTCCGGCGGGCATGGTCTCCAACGAAATCATGAGTCACATGGACTGGTTGCCTACGCTATTGGCGGCAGCCGGTGAACCGAAGATCATAGAAAAGCTCAAAGCGGGCCATAAGGCTGGAAAAAAGACCTTCAAGGCGCATATTGACGGTCACAACTTTCTGCCCTACCTGACGGGCGCCGAAGAAAAGGGTCCAAGGAAAGAGTTTTTCTACTTTTCGGATGATGGTGATCTGACCGGGTTGCGCTACGACAACTGGAAGCTCATCTTCAAGGAACAGCGTATGGCCGGCACATGCCAGATCTGGGCTGAGCCCTTCGTGACGTTGCGGATACCAAAGATTTTCAACTTACGCACAGACCCGTTTGAACGCGCCGATATAACATCAAACACCTACTGGGATTGGGTGATCGATCACGCGTTCATGTTGATACCGGCTCAAAAAATCGTGGGTGATTTTCTGGTGACATTCAAGGAGTTCCCGCCGCGCCAGAAAGCGGCCAGCTTCACCGTTGATCAGGTGATGGAAAAACTCCTGTCAGGCCTCGGCGACTGAAAGGGGAATGACAAAAGCTATCCGGGCCGTACGCCGCTCCGGCGGTCGGCCCGGACTTATTTAATCATCAATCCTGACACATTTTGGGGAGCGGATGACGGAACTATTCAAGATTGCAGTTGTGGCGTTCGAGGCGATGGGAGTAATGGCACTGATCGTAGGGGCTGTCTTCTCAATCGGGCGTCTTATCCGGCAACTGTTCCAAGGGAAGGATTGGCTCGAAGCGTGTCGACTTTTCCGGGAGGGCTTTGGTCGCAGTCTGCTGATGGCCCTCGACCTCCTGGTTGCGGCCGATATCATCCTTACCGTAACGCTCGACCTGTCATTTGCGTCACTCGGAATGCTGGGACTGCTAGTGTTCATCCGCACCTTCCTGCACTTTATTCTGGAGCTGGAACTGACTGGCCGCTGGCCCTGGCAAAGGCGCTCACATTAGCAGCGGGCCAGATTGGAGCACGAATCCGAAATCAGCGGCAGCCACAAGAATAGCCAGGGCAAAAACCGAACTTGCAAGAACGGAATTGGACCTCAAGAAAACATCCGTTTGTGCGCGATCAGATGGGATCGTAATCTGGGTATGTGGCAGGGGCAAATCATCCCGACAGGGGAGCTGTAGGCTTTCTTCTATCAGCAAGAACTTAGAATGTTTTTTCGACAATACGGGAGATTGGAACTATGGATCACCCCATTTCCCTCATGTTCGTCACAGTGACGATTTTCACACTCATGCTCGCACTCGGGGTCAATCACTCTTTTCAAGAACTTACATCTCTGTTGCGTCGGCCTCAGTTGTTACTCCGTTCCCTTCTCGCTGTAATCGTGTTGGTCCCCGTGGTTGTGGGCCTTTTGTTGTGGTTGTTAGAATTGCCGTCAGCAATCGTCGCCGGTCTTGCCGTGTTGGCCGCCGCGCCGGGCGCCCCACTCACATACAAAAGGACAGAAATGGCCGGCGGGGATCTTACCTACTCTGCGAGCCTTCAGTTGACGCTGGCCCTCTTGGCTGTCGTGGTTACGCCTTTAATCCTGGCAATATTTAACGCCCTGTTTAAAATCGTAGGCGATCCAATCACACCCTTTAATGTCGCCCGGCAAGTCGCAGAGGTGACATTCTTGCCTGTGATCATTGGACTGCTCATCCAGCGCTTCGCTCCTCACCTCGCTGAGGCAATGGGCAAACCTGTGAGAACACTTGCCAACCTTTTTTTCATAGTGCTCTCAATAGCGCTGATCTTCATGATTGTTCTTGCGCCGGATTTGCGGATGATGCTTAACCTTTGCGGGCTCGCCACAGGGGCAATTGTAATCATGGTTGGGGTCTCCCTGGCCATCGGTCACTTCCTGGGCGGCCCATCACGGGAGCAGCGTTCGGTCCTTGCAATAGCGAGCATCGCTCGGAATGTCGGCCTCGCCCTGTTCATCGCCAGCCGGTGGGATAACGGGCAAAACATCATTCCAACCTTGCTGACTTATCTGATTTGGGGAGCGCTCTTGGGCGTGCTTTACTCAGTATGGAGTAAACGCCGGATGATTAGTGAGAAAAATAGATAAAGCCACAACAATAACAGCCTGAAAAATCAATCTCGAAACAAATTAGCGATAGCCACGCGCATTTCTTGCTTGAGAGGGAGGTGGAGATGGACACGAACGACAACGATAAAAAAACGAACCTGACGGATGAACTCGCCAAGGAGCGCACTAGGGAAGCTGCGGACAGGACGCTGAATGCATGGATTCGCACGTCCATATCATTGATTGTTTTCGGATTTGCCATAGCCAAACTCTATGAATACGTGGAAACCGGTTACGAGCAACAGACTGGAAGAATACTCGATCCCTCGCACACCCCAGTCATCTTCGGAGCCGCTTTTATTATCCTTGGCTTGTTGGGAACTCTCGCTGCTGTTATCCAGTATGGACGGATTTTAGATCGTATAAGAAGCGGCCGGTTTATCTACATGGAACCGCATCGGTTGCCGCAGATAATGGCGATTATGGTGCTGATAATCGGTCTGTTTGGATTGGTGGTTGTAGGCGCCGCAATTTTTTATCATTAATGATTCACGATTAAATCGCATTAATAGCAAGTAGCTGGGGAACTGCGGAACTCTTTCACCATGTTTTTAGCTTCCCGGCCCCTCCTTTGGTCGACCATTGTAATCACAGTTTAGAAATCGTTTAAGGTTCGGATTCCGTCATTTTCCAAAGAGCTTCGTGTATTGACCGTAGCCTTCTTTCTCAAGATCATTTTTGGGAATGAAACGTAGGGCCGCCGAGTTTATGCAATAGCGCATTCCAGTCTGTCCAGGGCCATCATTGAAGACGTGCCCCAAGTGCGAATCAGCTTGTTTACTTCTTGCTTCGACGCGTGTCATAAAAAAGGTTTTGTCAGTCTTTTCCAGTATGTTTCCAGAGTCTAACGGCTTCGTAAAGCTCGGCCAGCCAGTCCCAGAATCGAACTTGTCAAGAGAGCTGAATAGAGGTTCACCGGAAACGATATCAACGTAAATTCCTTCTTTCTTGTTGTCCCAGAATTCATTCTGAAAAGCAGGCTCAGTTCCATTCTCCTGAGTGACCTTGAACTGGATTGGAGTCAACTTTTCTTTGAGTTCAGACACGCTCGGTTTTTTAGTCTTTTCAACCGTTGGCGCTTCGTTGCGTGGCTGCTCGCTCTTCCCCCATACCTTTTTCAGGTATTGGTCTCTTCCCGCGTGTGTCCTATACAAGGTGTACCTGAGAGGATTGGTTGTGTGGTAATCCTGATGATAGTCTTCAGCCTTGTGGAACGTAGTCGCTTCGAGTATGTCGGTAACTATAGGTTTTTCGTATCTGGCGGACTTCTCTAGTTCTCTTTTTGAAGCCTCTGCGTCCTGTTTCTGCTTTTCGTCATGGTAAAATATTGCTGACCTGTAATGGTGTCCCCTATCTACAAACTGCCCCTCCTGATCGGTTGGGTCTATCTGTCTCCAGAAAACTTCGAGTAGTTGTGAATAGGAGATCCTGGCAGGATCATAAATTATTTCTATTGCTTCTATGTGTCCCTTTTCAGCGTAGTCTTCATAAGTTGGATCTTTTTCCGTCCCGCCGGTATAGCCGCAAAGCACGCTGAGAACTCCGTCGAGTTTTTCAAATGGCGGCTGCATGCACCAGAAACAGCCGCCAGCAAAGGTTGCCTTGTTATAATTCGGCGAAGCGTTTGCGATTGCGCCCAAAAATGCAAGAAGAACCAAACTCGCGAGTGAAAATTCTAATATTGAGCTCATGATCTCACGCTCCATTCAACCGATTGGCCCCTACCGTTACCCGGCGTCCTAATAACAGTTTGCCTACGAACAGGTAACTTGTAAATAGTCGATTATCCCTCCGCTGAGAAAGGTTCCACAAAGATAACATCCGGGATCTTTTCCAGCTCTGCAAGTTCCTTCAGGGAAATGACTCCCACTACCATCTTGCCTGTTGAAGCCCTGAACTTTATTTTGAATCCCTTTTCTTCGAGGTTCTTTATGATTTCGTCAGTGGAACGGTTCAACCAGACCTGAACGGCTAATTGGCCGTCTTTTACCACAACTTTCCCCTTGGTGTAATTTAACGGCGTATCTTGCATGGCCAGTAATTCCTTGAGTTCTTTAGAAAACTTGCTGACTTCAGAATCCTGGACCTGCCTTTCTTCATTTACAGAAGCCATCTGCCGCCTGTGTCCTGTCGTTGGCGCCGTCGGAGAGGCAGTTGTTCCAAAACCGGGCAGACCTCCTCTATTGCCAGAGCCTGAACGACCGGTTGCTGTCGGAACTGGGCCGCCCACCAGTTTGGACTGTCTCAAGAGTTGTTTTGGTCTTGGGCCGAACACGCCTTCCCTGCTGACTCCTTCAGCCAACTCCACTGGAACTGTAACCTTTACAGGCTTGCCGTCCATGGTCACCGTGGTGTCCTCGACCGCCACAAAACTGGTGAACTGGGTCATGATACGGTGTTCCAGCGCCACTTTGACTATTGCTTCCTTCACCTTTTCATCTGGATTACCTCTTTGGATACCCATAAGGTCCTGATCGACCAGTTCATCCACTTTCGAGCGCGCCCAAAGAGTTGAAATTGCGCCGTTGGCCGATTCCGCCTGGGGTAGCTTCACTTTCAACCCCTGCTCGTAATCCTGGCCCCGTTGCAGGCCCCTGATCTTTATGGCGCCGCTACCGGGTTTGGTATACCGAGCCTTGAATATGAGGGGTTTGTGAGACCACAGGTCGCTAACTGCTGATGGAAATATCTCTTCCAGTTCCAGCCCATCGGTTTTTATTGAAATATCTGTCAGGACTGGGGAATCTATTCTTTGGTGGAATCTCTGGGCTACATCTTCTGATGAACTGTTAAGGAGAATGTAATCTACCTCTCCACCGCCTACCCGCGCGACGTTGTCCAGCAGGAATCTGTTGACCGAGTTTCCGGCTCCAAAAGAAAACCAGCGGCTCTTGTCATGGAGTTTCTTGACCATTGATATGACTTCGAAATCATTTCCCACTAGGCCGTCAGTCATGAAAGTCACGACTCGAAACCGATTCTCAGGAGGTTTCGCGCTAAGCGCCTCCCAAATGGCTGATGTCATACGCGTGCCACCAGAGGCGTGGAGTGACTGAACATATTGAAGCGCTTTTTCAATAGTCTCAGGAGTGTTCTTCTTTGGAGACGAGAACAGAGCGCGCGTAGTGTCACTGAAATCGATTATGTTAAACGTGTCATTTGGATTCATCCTTTTGATTATGTATTTTACCGTCTCTTTAGACTTTTCAAGAGGAGGACCTTGCTGGGAACCCGAAATATCAATGATGAAAATTAGTTCCCTGGGAGCCACTTGTTCAGGCGTGATTCGCTTTGGAGGAATCATCATGATCATCACATAGCCGTCTTGCCCTTCTTTATGAGAGATGCAGCCTGATTTGATCCTATCTGCGGCTACAGTGTATTTGAGAACGAAATCCCTGTTGGGGATTTCCTTTTTGTTTTTGAGCGTTACCGTTGCCTCGTTGTCATTTGTTTTTACTATGTCAACATCGTGTAGAGAGGACTTTATATCTTCGATCTTAACGCCTGCGTCTATCGAAACCGAAAGGTCTATGGCATGACCCGCCCTTTTTCCTTCTTCGGCCACAGGCGGGGTTATTCGACTTGCGTCAGGAACCTGGGATGTGTCATGAGCCCATCCCGTTCCCTGGTTCTGTTGCGACAGACCTGGAATAAATCTAGGCGCCACCACCATCGGGAAGACAAATTGGAAAGCCCCATCTTCGTAGTTAAGTGTTTCTAAGTATCCTATAGTGATCTCCACTTTCTGCCCTGGCATGATATTGGCCACAGACTGCGTGAATATGTTCGGCCTTTCCTGATCCAACAGGGATGCTAGGCGTCCCTGATCTCTGGCGGTCTCATAGATTTGAAACGCTTCTTCCCTTCTCTTTATTACTCCTCGAATCTCTTTGTCCCCTACTTTCATTAGCATTTGGTCTACCGCGCCGTTGGCGGATAGTGGGAAAGTATAAATAGCTCCAATTTTCTGCTGGCGAGTGTTGTGGAAAATCTGCTTAACTTCAACTCTTGCAATAAAACCTGATATCGCAACTTTGACGGACGTGTGTTCAAGTGGGCATTGTTCTCCGGACTTACCGTCCGGTTCTATTATTGTCAACTGTCCTTGTACTGCAGCGGCGGCTATGCGTTGAAACGCTGGCAGCGTAAGAAAACAGCCTAACATAAGCATATACAGCAACCTTTGCTTCCAAACCGTTGAAAAGGTCATGTGTGTTTGCCCCTTTCTGTCTTTTTGTTAATCAATTCGAAATAACATAGAAAATGTGACAAGCCACGCTTGACAAACCGTCAGATTCGGACACAGTCGAAAGAGGTTTCAAAGTCTCGGGCGGTTTGAGCTGACGGCTGATTTCTTTGTTGGAGGCGGTAATCAGCTAGACTTATATATTTTCTCCCCTTTTTTTTGAAGTCGAATCAAGCTGCACTCGGTGGGAAGTTGAGGCATTCTTGTTCTTGATACGATCGTTTAACACTATTTTAACAACAAATGATTTCTGCTTGACTGTCTTGGCGATATTCAATTCCACAGTAAAATAAAGATCAAGCACGGGGGATCTCGATATTTTGTTGATTTTTCTTACGTTTTCGTTCCTAGCCAGCAATTTCCCTGAAGCGTCAAGAACGAACAGGTCTACCGTGCAATCTATTATGAACCTGCCTTCGCTTATGAGAACCCCGTAATTTGCAGGTTCGACGTAGAAAATCACTTTTGGGTCCGGGGAGTTGGGTTCAAGGGGAGAATAAATTCCGAACCCTTCCACCGATTTACAGGCCACAACTTTGGTAAACCCAAGTTCGGAATTGTTTTGAACTTCGAGGATCTTTTCCTTGAGCGCGAGAATTTCATCCTTTGGGCGAACATCGGGTTTTGACCGAAGCTCGGACGCCTGAGCGTTGACCAATTCGGAATTTGTCATCCCACACGAGACGATTATCGCCAACAAGACCATCGTTGTTTTCTTGACCATCCTGCATATACCTCGCCTTAACTTTTTCCTAACCCATGGTAGCAACATTCTTCCAGGCCGTGCTGAGGCCAATCCTCGGTGATGTCGCCGTCCGGCCCCACGTAAAGCAAAGTCTTACCCTTCATTCTCTTTTTGGCGGCTTTCAACAACTTCGCGCCGTAATCTGGATTCTTAGCGCAGACATCCAAATATAGCCTCAAAAATTCTGATCTATCAGCCAGATTTATATCCGATGGAGTGGATAGAAAAAGTTGCGCCAAGTTTTTCGCTCTCTTCTCCATATTGACTCCGCTACTAAAATATCGCACGTCGTCATAATCAATAAGTGAAAAACTGACTGGATTAAAATCGTTAATTTCTGGAGATATTGACATGACGCCCAAATTTGGATTGGTTACAATAATGTTGCACGTTTTAAGATCGGTATGGAATACGCCGAATTCATGAATTGTCCCCAAGAAATTCGCAAATAATTTGATAAACAGGTGTTTTTCGTCGTCCGGCCATTTTGACCGAATGCGACCGACAAGGTATCTGTCGAGTTCTAATGAATCTTTGATAGCGGCCATGACCAGCCATTCCTCAAGAACACACCCCCATTTAGACCTCTGAACCAAGGCAATCGGAACAGCGGATGTAAAGCCGGCGCCAAA
>JAZDKD010000648.1:0-3749 GCA_043803345.1 Pseudomonadota bacterium | reverse complement strand
TCCCTATCAACAGGCAAGATCCTGTCGATCGATCAGGGGCCCTATGTTCTAATGGAACTGCCAATCGCTCTGGTCCCGGCTGGATTCGAAAATTTTGTAAGGATGGTTGTAGAATCCGGAAGAAAGTTAGTCCTTGCTCATCCTGAGAAAAATCTTGAGATTCAGAGACACCCTGAAATCATTTACAACCTTCTGACTGTTTTTGATCCCGGCGATCTGCTTATGCAAATCACAGCGGACAGTATTACCGGGGACGCGGGCCAATCTGCTCTATCTACAGCTAAATATCTCCTCGAAAATGATTTGGCCCATATCATAGCTACAGACGCTCATTCTGCAATTGAACGGCCCCCGAAGGTCTCCAGCGCTTTAGACTTGGTGTCTTCTATCGTGGGCAGTGAAATCGCGAACAAAATGGTTAAGGACTGGCCTCGCGACATACTAGCCGGGCGAACAGTAAATTGTGACCCCCCGAAAAAGCAACATGAAAAACGTAAGAGTTTTTGGGGATTGTTTCGAAAATAAAGACGCAGGTTATTTGTCCCCGTTATGCTTTTACTTTAGGAATTATTACGTTTTAGGTTACCATTCTTTGAGGATGTTCAAAGAATTGACGGATAGCCTGCGCGGAATCCTCTTGGAATTAGGCGCCATCATATCATAAGCCTGGCAAGTAGGCCAATTATTTTCAAGATGTCTTTGTAACCCCTTGCATCGAGATCTTTCCTCTTTTTGGCAAGATCGCGGTGCTGGACGATGTGATTGTACTCCGCAATATCAAATCTCAAACCACGCTTGGGCATCTCTCTTCCCTCCTGTCAGGTGTTGGAAGGGACATACCAAATCTTCGGAAAAAAGTCGCGTCTTTTGTCAAACCTATTCCCACTGCGTGGTACTATAGCAAAACTTGGCCGAGATACCCCTGATGTCCCCTGCGCCGTGTTCTTTGATGATCATGAATGGCAAGCGCTCCTGGTCTATTGGACACGGAATCTGCCTCTATCTGACAAATCTCCAACTCTACGGGAAGCAATGCGCATGACTGCCCAGCTTGGCGGATTCTTAGGCCGAACATGCGACGGCAACCCTGGTACCAGTCTCTCTGGCTAGGACTACAAAGACTAGACGATCTCACAGCCATGCACCAATTCATGCTCCCATTCGTCATCCCACATCCACATATCACACCGGTGTACAGCAACCCAGGTTTTGGGTAAGGATCAGAGGCAGAGCCGGGGGCATATTCTTGTTAGCCCACCAAAGGAAGCTGCTCATCGCCCACTGAAAGGGGCGTTTCAATATTGGCCAGATTTTTAGCTGATGGGGTCGTGTGTCTTCGGCTTCTTGATCCCGAGAACCCAACGAAATGATTCCGTTTGAAATTTGTCTCGATTTATGTTCAGCTAAACAGATTAGTGACATAATCAATTGCTGGGTATTGCTCAGCCCAGCATATGAGCTACCGACCACAAGGAGGAACGTGATGAAAAAATCCATAGGACCTAAAACAATTCTCTATCCTACCCCCATTTTGATTGTGGGCACGTATGACAAGGCTGGCAAGCCCAACGTCATGACCGTAGCCTGGGGCGGGATTTGCTGCACAACTCCACCCTGCGTCTCAATATCAGTGCGAGAGGCAACTTACACGTACGGCAATCTCATGGAGCAGAAAGCCTTTACGATTAGCATTCCCTCTGAGGATTACGTGAAACAGGCTGATTTCATAGGTATAGCTTCAGGAAAGGACACCGACAAATTTCTTGCCACTGGAATCACAGCAGTGAAAAGCGATGTGGTGAACGCTCCTTATGTTAACGAATTTCCTTTGGCGCTGGAGTGTAAGGTAATCCACACGTACAAGATTGGCCTCCACACACAATTCATGGGTGAAGTTTTAGATATTAAAGTGGACGAGGCGGTTATGGGAGAAAAGGGTCCTGACATCGAAAAGATAAAGCCGTTCATGTGGGCGCCTGATTTTTCTCGAGGTTATTACGGAATAGGTCAGTATCTTGGCAAAGCATTCTCGATAGGAAAGAGCCTAAAGTAGACTGTCAATATTCTAGTAGGAGAGCTAGTTAAGTTCGATCTGTGCGAATCTGCTAGGTAGTAATTTCACTGAATAACCCAGGAAGAATCGACCAAAAAGTTCTCCTGATTCCTATAAACAGAAGGGGCAATGAATTTGCCAACTCGGCCTCTGGGAGCTGCGCAAGTAGCCGCGTCAGTTCAACAGCCGGGGCACACACGGCAACTTCTTGATCTTATACAGGCCGGGGAGACTACAGCTTCCACCAGGAGAGCCGCTGCCGCGTTTCATCATGATCCTAAAGGGGTTTCGTTTCGAAAAATAGATAGCCAAAAGATGACGTTAGATATTGTAGAAGGATTCAATCATGCAAGAAGATGACGAGAATAGAATATATGTTCCTGGGCTTCCCGTAGTGTTTCTTGATGTAGACACTCAAAAGGACTTCATACTACAGGATGGACGCCTATCGATTAAGGGCGCTGAAACTATCGTTCCGAACCTTGCAAAACTCTCAAAATACTCGGCAGAAAATCTGGTGTTCTGGCTGGCGACAATGGACTCACATATCTTAGAAGACGTTGAGATCTCATCTGCGCCGGACTTTAAGACTACGTTTCCGCCTCACTGCTTGAGCAAGTCCGCAGGCGAGGAGCGGATTCCTGAAACTTTTCGTAACAATCCTCTAATTCTAGACATGCAGCTTCAATCTTTGGACAAGACTTGGCCTAACCTGGAAGCCAATTACGATTCCATCTGCTTCAAGAAAAATAATATTGACGTATTTTCTAACAAGAACCTTGATCGACTATTAAACTTAATCAAACCTAAAGTCTTGGTTGTCTTTGGGGTTGCTACTGATTTCTGCGTCAAGCTGGCAGTTGAAGGGCTTCTAATTCGCAATTTTAAAGTTGTGTTGGTAAAAGACGCCGTATATGCAATTGACAAGGATGCTGAAATGAATCTTCTTGGTGATTGGGAGTGTCAAGGGGTCAGACTAATGACTACTGACCAGGTCATAAATCTTAATCCGGATGAATTTGAATCAGTGTTCAGGTGAAATATATTGTTTATATCGTCAGCAACGCGACCAGCGCCTCGCCATATTTCAAACTAACGCGATTAACTCCAGGAATTACGCTTAATGTTTATTCGGAATTCAAGGGTCCTTTTAAAAGCTTGGATCGAGGCACTACCATCAGGGTAACTATCGCTTTTGCCACAGCCGTTTCTTTTCTTTGGTCGCCGATATCAAAGACTTCGGACTCTGAAACAATTATTTGACGACCCTCTCTGATGACATGCGATCTGCAGAGTAGAAGTTGGCCGAACGCCGGACGAAGGAAATTGATCTTAAACTCTATTGTTAGAATCTGCATGTCCTCAGCTACGGTGGTAAACGCCGAATAACCTGCCGTATGGTCCGCCATGGTAGCCATAACGCCTGCATGGATAAAACCATCTTGTTGGCGATGTTTGTAGTCAATTTCCAGCCGAGAGTGAAACCGCCCCCATTGCGCAAGTTCAGCCTTAAAACCGCAAAAATTGATGAAACCGCGGTCAAAATCCTCCTTGAGAAAACTTTCTCGCTCTTTAGATATCCCTTGTTCGTTCATAATTGCTCATTAGCGTATTGATGAACAGCAAATCTCCAATATTATTAAATACGGCTACTATAATCCAGAATTATGCCGCACTTTTGCCATTTTGATCGTCT
>JAZDKD010000647.1:0-2013 GCA_043803345.1 Pseudomonadota bacterium | reverse complement strand
GATTTACCGGAACCAATATCGCCCCGATCTTTAAAACAGCGAAAAATGCCTGCATGAGTTGAGGACAGTTTAAAAGTTGAACACCCACACGGTCTCCCTTTTTGACTCCCAGACTTTTTAAGGCATTCCCCAACCTGTTGGCAATACGGTCCATTTCAACATTGGTATGCCATCGCCCTTCAAAATTGACAAACTCGTATTCGCCAAATCTCTGGATATTGTCTTCTGCCAACCTTCCAATATTCATTGCCATCTTTCCTTCCACACCCGAAACTGGAGCGCACGTTGTTTGCAAAGCGCTGACTCGCTCTCTATGTTCTGAACTCGATCAGGAATGGCCCGCGGCGGCCGCAGGCCGATGTGAACACGTCGGCGAAACTCTCCAGGGTTTCCACGCGCGTCGCTTCCACGCCCATGCCTGCGGCGAGTTTCACCCAGTCGAGCTCGGGGCGCGAGAGATCGAAAAGCTCGTTCGAGATACGGCCGGGCTTTGCGCCCACCGCGACCAGCTCGCCATAGAGTTTTATGCCAACTGCTTGTGACTTGTATCTTGAATCAGGGAAAATCGCTTAGGATCTTCCGAAAAAATCAATCAATGATGTTAAAACCTTTTAATGAAATCATGGTAGAAATACTACCAAGTGATTTAAGAATGCAATACAAATTAATTATAAGGAATATATAAGGAAAAACCTTATATTATCTATGAGAGCGACAACAGGTAAAATCTAAGGTTGGCTTTCTTATTGTTTAAACCCATTTTCTTTCTAATACTGTTTCTGTGAAAATCAATCGCCCCGGTTGAGATACCTAAAAAATCTGCTATTTCCTTTGTGGTCCTGCCTTGCTTGACAAGATTGGCCACCTGAAATTCTTTCGGGGTGAGATTGAAATGTTTCAATGTGATGTTACGCAGAAAAGGTGAAATTATGTTCGTTACGTTGGTTTCGATTGTGTTGATACATACACTTTGATTGGCAGTCAATCGACTTCTCTTCAATTCTTCGATATAGGGGATAATAATTTCCCTTACGTTAGACAACACGTTTCTTTCAAGCTCTACTTTATCCTCTTCCCTCTGTTTCAGCAAAACCTTCAAGGCTGTATTGGACTCTGCAAGAGAACGAGATTTGATCTCCAGCTCCTTATCCCTTTTTTTCAGGGCCTCCTCATCCAACTTTCGTTTGGTTACATCCCGCGCCAGACACCTGAATCCGATCGGATCCTGTGACGGGTCCCGGATCAGGGAGGCCGACATCTCGCGAAACCGTCTGGTGCCATCCTTTCTGATGATCTGGTAATCGAATATCTCCGCAGGCTTTCCCGTTCGATAGATTTTATTGTAAATTTTAAACAATCTATTGGTTGACTCCGGTGGCACATAATCACGGTAATTCATACCCATCAGCTCATCTGGAGTGTAACCCAACATGTGCGACGTTGCCTTATTAAAAAATGTAACGTTACCGGCAAGGTCAAGCTCGAAATAGGCCTCCTCAACACTTTCAAGAATAATCCGATACCTGTCCTCACTTGATTTCAATGTCTCTTTTGCCTGCGAGTATTCAAGGCGCGACGTCCTATCAAGCTCCTCAACTCGTCGGCGCAACTTTATCAATTCACTTATTAACTGCTTCTTACTTTTTTCTTCATCTTTCATTTTTATCACCCAGATCTTCCTGTGTTCCCATTCCTTTTTGTCCTTTGTACCTTGTGATGATCGATCCCCCGCCCTGCCCCTTCATAACCCATGCCGCCAGCTGGCTCAGGAAGAAGAGCCCCTTCAGTCAATTTAATGTGCGAGGTCACAATATTGAGCCTGCCGAATTCCTTCGTTACTTTTTCGATGAGGGCCTTCGAATCCTCCGTCCTGGCGACGTGGGCCGCAATGGCCATTCCGGGTACCCCTTTCGCACGGATCTCCTCCGCCACGGGATCGAGCCCCTCGATCTTACTGATACTGATAAGAATTTGCTTTTACGTGAACTGAGGATAAGAAAAATGGTCTTGTAT
>JAZDKD010000646.1:0-2891 GCA_043803345.1 Pseudomonadota bacterium | reverse complement strand
CGCCGCAGTGCGGCATGCGCCGGTCCAAATCCCGTCACATTTTGATCGTATCGGCCTGTTGCGCCAGGTTTGGCAGGGAGAGCCCCCATCTAATGGCGGAGAGCCGTATGGCGAGTGTTACCACTGCTCCCCCTATCATGGCCATGTTGGCCGTCGCCGCTGTCCCAAGAAAAACTAGGTAGGCCACGCCTCCAATCAGGCAAGCCGTCGCATAGATTTCTTTGCGAAAAAACAAGGGAATTTCGCCTGAGAAAACATCCCGTATGATCCCACCGCCCGACCCCGTCAACATCCCCATGATAACCACGACTATCGGATTGGCGTTCAAAGATAAAGCGGTTTCGCACCCTATGGCGGTGAACAGCGCCAGTCCAAACGCGTCAGCGACGTTGAGATACTTGAAAGGAATGTAGGAAAGCCGACGAAAACTCACCAAGGCGAAAGTCAACCCTCCCGAAATGACTGCAATCACAATCCCTGAAGAATCGGTTACCCAGTTGACAGGGCTGATGCCAAGACAAAGATCTCTTAGTGTGCCGCCGCCCATCGCCGTCAAAATGGCGGCCACCACTACGCCAAAAAGGTCCATGCCTTTGCGGGCCGCCGCCAGAGCGCCTCCGACAGCAAAAATGGCAGTGCCAAGTAGGTTAAGGTAATACACCATGTCGCCGAGCGCTCCTTTGTCGGATCTGGCGGATTTCTATCATTTCGGATTTTGAATTACCATTATTAATTTAGGTTACAATATAAGTATTTATGACAGCTAGTTAGTGTCATCATCATAATAATATTTTCTGATTTTCTCTTGACTTATATTAGTAAATTGAGATAAGATAGCAATACAGCACTATAATTAGCGCACACTAATAAAAACTCGTGGAGGTCCGGTGAGTTTTCCTGAAGTCATTCAGCGGATTGAAGAACTCAGAGACGACAGCGTTCAGTTCCTTTCAAGGATCTGCTCAATACCGGCGCTGGGTCCTGAAAACTCCGGGATCGGCGAAATGGCAAAATATATAGTGGTAAAGGACGAAGTGCTCAGACTGAAGCCGGATGAGATCATTGAATTGCCCGCGCCCGACGATCGTGTTCCGGATGGGGTCCGTCCGAACCTTCTGGCGATTTTTCATGGAAGGGACACGTCTCGCACGCTATGGATCCTGAGTCATATTGATGTCGTTCCTGTTGGTGAACTGCGCCTTTGGGATTACGACCCTTTTCAACCCCAGGTAGAAGGCGGATATCTTTACGGCCGTGGCGTGGAGGACAACGGACAGGCTTTGGCCGCAAGTGTGTTTGCTGTTCGGGCTGTGAAGGAAACGACTGAACCGGCAATCAATGTGGGACTTGCCCTTGTCTCCGATGAAGAAAACGGCAGCCTGTTCGGTCTGGATTACGTGTTGCGCACAAGGCCGGATCTTTTCAGGCCCCAGGATCTCATATTGGCCCCTGACGCCGGTTCCAAAGACGGAGACCTCATCGAGATATCCGAAAAACATCTTTACCATGTGAAATTCACGGTTAGCGGCAAACAGGGACACGCCAGCCGCCCCGACAAGTGCCTGAACACCCTCAGGGTGGCGGCTCACATGATTGTCGCCATTGATGACGCCCTTCACAGGCGCTTTCCCGACAGGGACAATTTTTTCAGTCCGCCGGAAAGCACTTTTGAGCCGACCAAGAAGGAGTCGAACGTTCAGAACGTCAACACCATCCCGGGTGAGGACATTTTCTATTTTGATTGCAGGGTATTGCCGCAAATCGATCTGGGGGAAGTACTGGCTGAGATCAATTCGACAGCCAAATCCGTAGCAGAACGTTTTGGAGCGGAAATCAGGATAGAGGAATTCCTCAGGAGTGAATCCCCGCATGGCACGCCGGCTGATTCACAGGTTGTCATTGAGTTGGCCCAGGCCATTCAGGAAGTTTACGGAGTGCAGCCGAGACCTAACGGGATTGGCGGGCAGACAGTGGCGACATTCTTCAGGAAGCAGGGTCTCGCCGCAGCGGTTTGGGAAAAAATTGAAGGTTGGGCGCATGCCCCGAATGAGAGGATTCTCATCGACAATCTCGTTGGGAACACCAAGGTATTCGCCCGCATGATGATGTGACACGGATTAGGTTTTGTAGGGGTTCAAAATCTTGAACCCCCACCAGGCACGGATATCATATATCCGTCCTTTTGGTCGGTTTGTTTGAATTGTTCATATATTCCCAAGGCGCCTTTGCGGCATGGTGGCCGTGTGCGCTTCGGGTTATTGATGGAGGTTCCATGGGTATGGTCAGGTTACGGCCTGTTAGCTATCTGTTCCTGGTTGCGCTGTTGTTGTTTCAGGGCTTAACCGCCGTTGAAACGAGCCATGCGGCCACGGTATTCGGTCTGGCGTCGGATAGTGAATCCTCTCAGGTGAAAGGTCGCCCCGATACATCAAAAAGTAGTTCATCGCAGGTCCCTTCCAAGGCGTTAACAATCGAAAAGAAGACCGACAAGGATTTCCCGAAGGGTACTGAAGATAAACCTTACCCGACGTACAGGAATAACGATCCCAGCCTCAGGGTGAGCCTCCCGCAGGCTGTGGCCATAGCTGTCGCGAGAAACCTCGTTATGGCCGATTCGAGACTCGCCGTCGAGGAAAAGGAATACCAGCGCCGAGAGGCCTACTCGGATTTCTTTCCGTCAATTGACGTGTTGTATAACGGGACATGGGACAGGTATCAGAACGCCAGTTATGTAAGCGCTCTATCATTTGTGCAGGATGCTCGACATACCGGTAGCCAACAGTTTAACCTTCAGTGGGCCCCTTTATCACCACCAGCAGCGCAAGCTGGTACATCTGTGTACCCCTACCGTATAGACCCTTACCGACAGTTTACGGGATCTGTGACCATTA